>CAMJAJ010000001.1 GCA_946403565.1 uncultured Treponema sp.
CCGAGAACGGAAGTGGTACTTCCGGGGATAAGTCCGAAGCGTCGGGTGACGAGGAGGAGAAGTCCTAGCGGCTTCTGCCCCGGGCTGGAGCAGATGAGGCAGGAAAAACGGCTGCGGGGGAGGCGTCCGCACCGGGAGCTTACCCCCCGGACGCTTCTGCAGATACTTTACTTCTCCATAAGCTACACCTCCGCAAACGACCTGCTTTCCTACGCGGCCTCCTGCGCGTTCGGCTTCCTGCTTTCGTTCCTGCCGGTCGTGATGATGATCCTTACCATCCTGGTCCGCATCCTCCATGCGAAAGGAGAGCTCGTCTCCCAGATCCTGCAGGTCTACCCGCTCGTCGGGCTGACGGTCAACCTGGAGAACATCATCGACTCGCTCAAGCAGATACGCAAGGTGACGAACTTCGAGGTCATCGTGTCCATAACGACGGTCTGGATGGCCCGCCGCTTCTTCATCTCCCTGACGCGGAGCCTGCGGCGGATCTTCAAGCATTCCGACCGGCAGCAGAAGGGCTTCATCCTCGTGTTCTCGTTCGCCGCCGAAGCCCTGATGGTCATCTGCGTTTCCGTCCTCATCTTCCTGCTCGTGAGCTTCCGTTCCATCGTCCGCCTGCCCATACTGGACGAACTGACGGCGGCCTATCCAGCCCTGATGGAGTCGTTCACCGACCTTATCGCCGGTACCTTCCCCTTCATCCTGCTCTTCATTGGCTGCGTCATTGTCTACAAGTTCCTGAGCCGCACGAGCCCGACGCTGGCCGAGTGCATCTTTCCCGCCCTGCTCTGCACCTTCGCCTTCTGGGGCTTCCGCAAGGTGATGAAGCTTTTCATCAACGTGAACCGCTACAACACCGTGTACGGGGTGCTGAGCAACGCGATAGTCCTCCTGCTGGAGGTCTACTTCTTCTTTTTGATCTTCCTCTTCTTTGCCCAGCTGCTCTTCGTGAACCACTTCTTTGACAGCCTGGTGCTGGGGGAACTGTACTCCCTGCCCGGCAGGAACGAGACCAAGCTCAAGGCCTCGCTCAAGCGGCTCATCTTCATACGGCCGGACTCCCTGCTGGAGCGGGAGGAGAACATGCTGTGCCTCAAGAAGGGGAGCTACGTGTACCGGCAGGGGGAGGAGGGGCTGTACTCCTACTATATCGCGGAGGGCGAGGTCAGGCTGTCCCGCGAGAACAGCCTGCGCTACCTTGAGGAGGGTGCCTTCTTTGGCGAGGATGCCTGCCTGTCGCAGCAGGTGCGGGATGAGGACGCCGTCGCGATAAGCGACTGCATCCTGATCAAGGTGCCGGTGGGCCTGTTCCTTTCCATGCTGAACAGGAACCCTGCCTTGGCGCGGAAGTCGCTTTCCAAGATCGGCCCCGGGGCCGCAAGGGGGTGGTGAGGTGCGTGTCGTTCGTGCGTCCGTCATGGGTTTCTGCATGGGGGTCAAGAGGGCTGTCGAGAAGGCGGAGCAGGCGCTGGCTGAATGTGCCCCTGGTGCTGCCGGAGCAGGCGGCCTGGCGTCGTCGGCGGAATCTGGCGGCCATGAGTCCGGGGCGGCTGGGGCAGGCTGCCATGAGTCCGAGGTAGGCGGCCTTGGCGTGGGCGCGGAGCCGCGCGGCAGGGTGTACAGCCTCGGCCCCCTCATCCACAACCCCACGGTGCTTTCCGACCTGGAGGGGAGGGGCCTGACCGTCCTTCCTCCGGACAGCCCCAGCTTTCCCGACCTGAAGGGGGCCTCGGTGCTCATCCGCGCCCACGGAACGACCCCCGCCGTGATAGGGCGGCTGGAGTCGGCGGGTGCCAGGGTCATAGACGCGACCTGCCCGAGGGTGCACCTGAGCCAGAAGCGGGCGGGGGAGTGGAGCGGCAGGGGCTACGACATCGTGATAGCCGGGGACCGCAACCACGGGGAGGTCACGTCCATCTCCTCGTTCGCCAGCGGGAAGGTCTTTGTCGTGCAGAATTCCTCCGAGGCCGAGGTCCTGGTCCGCGGATCCGGCCTTTCGGCCCAGGCGGTGCTTATCGCGCAGACGACGTTCAGTCCGGTGGAGTTCGCCCGGATAAGCCGGATCCTTCAGGAGGCCGTTCCCGACATCGTCGTGTTCGACTCCATCTGCTCCGCCACGATGGAGCGGCAGCTTGCCCTCAAGGAGCTTGCGCAGCAGGTGGACGGGATCCTTGTCATCGGGGGCAAGTCCTCCGCCAACACCCGCCGCCTGTACGAGAGCGCGAGGAGCCTCGTCCCGCTCGCGGATTTGATCGAGGATGCCTCCATGATCCGGGAGGAGTTCTTTGCCCTGGAGCGGGTGGGCATTACGGCGGGGGCCAGCACCCCCGAGGCCGTGGTCATGGCGGTGGAGTCGGCCCTGCTGGGGCACCGGCGGCGATAGGGCGTCTCCGGCCGCCAGCCGCCACGAAGAGTCGGCCTGCAGGCGAGCCCACTCCTGTGGCTGTCCACAGGAGTCCGCGGTAGTCCCACGGCCGCAACCGCCTTGAAAGCCCCCCTTGTTTATGCTATACTGGATGAATGAAAACCGTGATTTTGGCCGGGGGTAAGGGAACCCGGCTGGGTGAAGAGACGCAGAAGATTCCGAAGCCGATGGTGGAGATAGGCGGCTATCCCATCCTCTGGCACATCATGAAGATATACAGCTTCTTTGGGTACAATGACTTCATTGTCTTGACCGGCTACAAGGGGCACATCATAAAGGACTATTTCCTGAACTATTACTCCCGCTACAGCGACATGACGATAGACCTGTCCAACAACGACGTGCAGATCAACAAGATGCGCAGCGAGCCTTGGAAGATAACCCTCCTGTACACGGGGGAGAACACGCTGACCGCCGGAAGGATTCGGCGGGCCAAGGACTACATCGGCAGCGAGGACTTCATGCTGACCTATGGGGACGGGGTTGCGGACGTGGACATAAATGCCCTCGTGGACTCCCACTACGCCTCGGGAAAGCTCGTCACGCTGACGGCGATCCAGCCCGGCGGCCGTTTCGGTGCCCTGGACATGGGCGACGACGGTTCCGTCAGGAGCTTCCGTGAGAAGCCGGTCGAAGGCGGCACCTGGATAAACGGAGGCTTCTTCGTCTGCGGGAACAAGGCCCTGGATTACATCGGCAATGATGCCGACGACATGATGTGGGAGCGGGCTCCCCTCCAGTCCATAGCGGCCGACGGCCAGCTCCACGCCTACAGGCACACCGGCTTCTGGCATCCGATGGACATGCTCAAGGACAAGATAGAGCTGACGGAGCTCTGGCATGACCACAAGGCTCCCTGGGCGTTCTGGGAGGTCTGGATGCATGGCGGCAAGGCCTGACCGTGGGACTGCTGGCGTAGGAACGTGGAATGGAAATGTCTGTCATAGAGAAGTACCGGTCAAACAGGGCCCTGGGCCTGTATTTCATCATAAGCCTTGCCCTTGTGGCCGTCTGTCTCCTCCTGCTGCTGCCCCCCGTCAACTCGGCGGTGTACGGTGGTGTCTACAAGCCGTTGACCGACCTGTTCTTCAGGCTGTTCGGCAGCCGCTTTGACGACGGTGAAATCAGTTTCCTGGGCAAGGGCGTGGACTTTGTGCGGAAGTACTACTGCTCCTCCCCCTTCTTTACGGGGCTGCTTGCCTGCGTCATCATCTGGGTCATCGCCATATTCCTCTTCGTGAGCTACAGCCTCTGCGGCGAGGAACGGCTCTTCCTGTTCGAGAAGGTCGCCTTCGCCATCATCACCGTCCTCTGCTTCACCTGCTTCTACCACAGCGACATATTGAACACGGCCGGTTCGGCGTTCACCTTCCTGAACGGGCACATACTGGACTTCTACAGCGTCAACGCGGACCTGGGCTACTACGACATATACATGCCGGGAGTCTACATCCTCTTTGCCATCTGGAACATCCCCCTCTACATACTCGGCTACGGCAGGACGCTCGTGCCCTTCCACGAGATGGCCTATCCCTATCCGGTCTACCTCTGGTTCAAGCTGCTTCCCGCCCTCTGCTATTTCCTGACCTCCTTCCTGATCAAGGAGATCCTGATGGAGGTGGGCTTCTCCGAGCGGAAGTCACGGCTGGCGCAGATCGTCTGGATTGCCTGCCCGCTGGGATTCTTGAGCCAGTTCACGCACGGGCAGTATGACATTTTCGCCCTCTTCATCTCGCTGCTGGGATTCCTGAGCTACCTGCGCCGCCACGACAAGCGCTTCCTCCTTTTCTTCACGATTGCCGTGACCTTCAAGTATTTTGCGCTGCTCTACTTCATGCCCATGCTCCTCCTGCGCGAGAAGAACATGTTCAAGGCCGCGCTCAAGACCGTCATCGTGTTCGTCCTGAACGTTCCCATGCTGCTGAACCAGGGCTACGGGGCGGGCTACGTCGAGTACATGGCCCGCAATTCCCTGATTTCCCGCGTCCTGTATCCCCACATGGTCTTTGGGCACGGGGGCGCCTCCATACCGGTCATCCCCGTCCTCTTCATCCTCCTGTTCGTGTACGTCTTTTTCTTTGAGAAGGAGGCGTCCAACAAGGACGGTGTCTTTGCCCAGATAGTCTGTTACGCCAACTTCGCGAACTTCGCCATGTTCGGCTTCCTGTTCTGGCACCCCCAGTGGCTGCTCTATGCCACCCCCTTCCTCGTGTTCACCATTTTCCTGTCCAACGACAAGCGGAAGACCGTGATCCTGGAGACCCTCCTTGCCGTCTTCTATGCGGTGTGCAAGATAAAGTCTTTCTCCGCGGACGGGGCGCAGCACATGCTCGCGGGCGGAATGTTCGGCCCCTGGCTGCAGGACATAGACGAGCTGTTTGCGATGAAGATGCAGTTCCTGCTGGTCAGCCCCTTCGCACCGGCCCTGGTCGCCCTGCTGCTCTTCTTTATCTTCTATATAAACAGGGATCTTGCGCACGGAGGGACCGACTGGGACCGGGACGGGCTGGACGACGTTCCGCTCGGTCTATTGCGTGGCTATGCGTTTAGCGGTACAATGCTCTTCTTGACCGCTGCGTCTTGTACCTTGATAATGACACTCCTTTTAAGGAAGGTAGGTTGAATATGTTTGAGAATATGACGAAGGAAGAGGCCACCGCCAGCATCCTGGAGGGTGTGAAGGCCTACTATGCCAAGTTCATGCAGAGGAAGGACTATCAGGACGGCGATAGGATTCCGTACGCTTCCCGCGTCTTTGATGAAAAGGAGATGGTGAACCTGGTGGACAGCGCGCTTGAGTTCTGGCTTACGCAGGGGCGCTACAGCAATAGCTTTGAACGGAACCTGGCCCGCTATCTCGGCGTTCCGGGCAGCCTGCTCGTCAACTCCGGCTCCTCCGCCAACCTCCTCGCGTTTATGACGCTGACCTCTCCCCTGCTGGGCGAGCGCGCGATCAAGCGGGGCGACGAGGTGATAACGGTGGCCTGTGGCTTCCCCACGACGGTCACCCCGATCATGAACTTCGGAGCCGTGCCCGTGTTCGTGGACGTGACCATCCCCCAGTACAATATAGACGTGTCCAAGCTTGAGGCCGCGCTGTCTCCCAAGACCAAGGCGGTGATGATTGCGCACACGCTCGGAAATCCGTTTGACCTGAAGGCCGTGAAGGCGTTCTGCGACGCGCACAAGCTCTGGCTTGTCGAGGACAACTGCGACGCGCTTGGTTCCGAGTACACGATAGACGGAAAGACCAAGCTGACGGGAACCTGGGGCGACATAGGAACTTCCAGCTTCTATCCGCCGCACCACATGACGATGGGCGAGGGCGGCGCGGTCTACGCTGCCGACCCCCTGCTGCACAAGATAGCCCTGTCCATGAGGGACTGGGGCCGCGACTGCTCCTGTCCGTCCGGGCGCGACAACACATGCGGTCACCGCTTTGACGGCCAGTACGGCCAGCTGCCCGCCGGATACGACCACAAGTACGTCTACAGCCATCTGGGATATAACCTCAAGGCGACCGACCTGCAGGCGGCCATCGGCTGCGCGCAGCTGGAGAAGTTCCCCTCGTTCGTCGAGAAGCGGCGGCACAATTGGCAGTACCTGCGCGATGCGCTGGCGGGGACGGAGGACTCCTTGATCCTTCCGGAGCCTGCCGAGAACAGCCGTCCCAGCTGGTTCGGATTCCTGATCACCTGCCGGAAGCCGGGCGGAAAGCTCAAGCTGGTCAAGGCCCTGGAGGACAGCAAGATCCAGACCCGCATGCTCTTTGCGGGCAACCTGACCAAGCATCCCTGCTTCGATGCAATCCGGGGCAGCGATGCCTACCGGGTCTCTGGCAGCCTGGACTGCACGGACCGGATAATGAACGACACCTTCTGGGTGGGCGTGTATCCGGGCATGAACGACGCGATGCTGGACAAGATGGCATCCGTCATAAAAGGAAATCTGTAGGCGGGATTGGTTTTTTCGATGGGAAAGATGAAGGCCGCCATAATCGGCACGGGCAACATCGGCAGTGACCTCTTGGCCAAGCTGATGAAGTCCGATGTTCTGGAGTGCGGCGTTTTCACAGGACATAAGGCAGACTCACGGGGAATAGCCAGGGCAAAGGCCCTTGGTGTGCCTACGTCCGTGGAATCCATCAGCTACATCGAGAAGCATCCCGAATGTTGCGACCTGGTCTTTGACGCGACCTCGGTGGAAGGCCACCGCTACAATGCCCCCATCCTGAAGCGGCTCGGCAAGTTCACGATAGACCTGACGCCGGCCCACATCGGACGCTTCTGCATTCCCGCCGTGAACCTGGAGGAGGGGCTCGCCCAGGACAACGTGAACCTGATCACCTGCGGCGGCCAGGCGATAATCCCCATCGCGCTCGCGATAAGCAAGGTGCAGCCCGGCATCAGCTACCTGGAGCTGGTGGCGACGATCGCCTCCGCATCCGCCGGGATGGGCACGCGGAACAACATAGACGAGTTCACCCAGACGACCAAGGATGCCCTGCGGGACTTCACCGGCATCGAGCGGACCAAGGCGATGATAAACCTGAATCCTGCCGAGCCGCCCATAACGATGCACAACACCCTCTATGTCCTCTGCAAGGATCCCGACATGGAGAAGATACGGCGTGCCGCCTTTGACATGGAGAAGGTCATCCAGGGCTACGTCCCCGGCTTCCATATCGTCCTCGGCCCCATCCTGGAGAACGGCCGGGTCACGCTGAGCGTGGAGGTGACCGGCGGCGGCGACTACCTGCCCAAGTATGCCGGGAACCTGGACATAATCACCTGCGCCGCCGTGAAGATTGCGACGGAATACGCGCGCAAGAAAGGGTACGGAGGTACCGGCGATGGACGGAATTAAGATTTTTGACGCGACACTCCGTGACGGAAGCCATGCGATAGCGCACCAGTACACGGAGGAGAACATCCGGGACTACTGCCGGGCCATGGACGGGGCGGGAATGGACGCGATCGTCGTTGGCCACGGAAACGGCCTGGGGGCATCCTCCCTGCAGGTGGGGCTTTCCCTCCTTTCCGATGCCCGGATGCTCGAGGTCGCGCGGGAGAACCTGCACAAGACCAAGCTGGCCGCCTTCATGATGCCCGGCTACGGGACGATACGTGACGACCTCGCTCCCGCCGTCGAGGCCGGGGTAGACCTCTTCAAGGTCGGTTGCCACTGCACCGAGACCAACATAACCCGCCAGCACATAGAGTTCCTGGCCGGGAAGGGCAAGGAGGTCTACGGGGTGATGATGATGTACCATCTGGCGGACAGGCAGACCCTCCTGGAGCAGGCCCGGCAGATGGAGTCCTACGGTGCGCAGGGGGTCATCCTCATGGACAGCGCAGGAGCCTCCACGCCGGAGATGGTGCGCGACACCGTCAGCCTCCTGCATGACCAGCTTGGCTGCCGCATTGGCTTTCATGCGCACAACAACCTGGGCCTTGCCGTCGCCAATACCTATACCGCGATCCAGTGCGGAGCCAGCGTCATAGACGGGACCATCAGGGGCTTCGGCGCGGGCGCAGGCAACTGCCAGCTGGAGGCGATCGTCGCCCTGCTCAAGAAGGAGGGCATTCCCTGCGGGGCCGACCTCTACCGGATGATGGACGCGAGCGAGGACTACGTGGCCGGATGGTGGAAGGATGACAGGGGCCTGGACGACATAAACATCGTGAACGGAATGGCGGGCGTGTTCTCCGGCTTCCGTCGCCATGTGGAGAATGCGGCTGCCTGCTTCGGAGTGGATGCCCGCGACATACTCATGGAGCTGGGACGGCGCAAGGCCGTCGCCGGACAGGAGGACATGATCGTGGGGATTGCGAAGGAGCTTCAGGACGCGAACAAGGCCAAGAACGGCCATTAATGGAAACGAAATACGATATGAACAAACTGCAGATTGGTACGTGGGCTGAGATGCCCTCCGCATACGTCACGAACGTCATGGCGAAGGCCGGGTTCGATTTTTCAATCATCGACATGGAGCATGGCACGATAGATTTCGGCACGGCACAGGACATGGTGTTCGCCGCCCACGCCGAAGGCCGGCATGCCTACATCAGGGTTCCGGCGATAGAGGAATCCTGGGTCACGAGGACGCTGGACACGGGCTGCGACGGAATCATCTTTCCGCAGGTGAAGGGGATTGCCGACGCGAAGGAGGCCGTCCGTCTCTGCTGCTTTGCCCCGGAGGGGGAACGGGGCTTCAATCCCTTCGTCCCCGCGGGGGGCTACCACAAGGTCAGCGCGGATTACTTTGAAAAGGAGAACAGGCGGATCAAGATAGGCATCATCCTGGAGGGGGCGGAAGTCTTCTCCCAGCTGGACGAGCTGCTCAAGATTCCGCAGATCTCAATCCTCTACGTGGGCCAGTACGACCTTTCCATCGCGCTCGGCATTCCGGGCGATGTCGCCAACAAGAAGGTGCTGGACCTCATGGCCCTTACGGCCAGCAAGGCAGCCGCCGCCGGGAAGTCCGCGGGCTGCATGGTGCACAGCGTGCAGGAGGCCAAGTCGGTCATAGCCCAGGGCTTCTCCTTCGTGGTCTACAAGGTGGACTGCGGCATCCTCTACGACTGCATCCATGAGTTCGTTGCCGGGGTGAATCCTGCGGGAGGGGCGAATGGTTAAGCTTTCCGATTATCTGGTTGGCTTCTTTGAGAAGGCCGGGGTCACGGACGTCTTCATGCTGACCGGCGGCGGCTGCATGCACCTGCAGGATTCCTTCGGCAGGTCCACGAAAATCAAATATACCTGTACCGAGCATGAGCAGGCCGCGGCTATGGCGGCCGAAGCCTATTCAAAGATGAAGAACTCGCTCTCCCTTGTCCTGACGACGAGCGGCCCGGGCGCGACAAATACACTGACGGGTATGCTGGACTGCTGGCAGGATTCCACGCCGGTCGTCTTCCTGTTCGGCCAGGCCAAGAGCAGCCAGACCGTGCGGCGGGCGGGCATTCCCGGACTCAGGCAGTTCGGCGTGCAGGAGGCCGACATCATTCCGGTCGTCACCCCCATGACCAAGTTCGCCGTCGAGGTGGACGATGCGAACAGGATCCGCTGGTATCTGGAGAAGGCCGTCTACGAGGCGACTTCTGGCAGGCCCGGCCCCGTCGCCTTGAGCATACCGCTCGACATACAGGGCGCGATGATTGACGAGGGCAGCCTGGAAGGCTTTGCCGCTCCTGACGCTGCCGGCGGCACGGGCCGGGCCGTCCCCACGGCGGACGATATTGCGTATGTCGTGGGCGCGCTGTCCAAGGCCGACCGTCCCGTGATAGTCTCCGGGCACGGTGTCCGCCTGGCCGACGCCTGCCCCGCGCTCAAGAAATTCGTGGACGCGCACGACATCCCCGTGGTCATGTCCTTCATGGGCGTGGACACGCTGGACGATGCCGACCCCTGCTGCATAGGCCGGATAGGTTCCAAGGGGAGCCGTGCGGGCAACCTTGCCATGCAGAACGCCGACCTGCTCATTTCGATCGGATGCCGCCTGTCCGTCTCGGACACGGGGCATGAGTATGATAAATTTGCGCGCGGGGCCAGGGTCATCGCCGTGGATGTGGACGCTGGCGAGCACAGCAAGCATACCGTCCGCCTGGACCGCGTGGTCGTGGCCGATGCGGCGGCCTTCATCACGGCCTTGGACAGCGCGCTGGATGCGGGCAGGACATATACCCCCTGGCGGGAGACCTGTACGGGCTGGAAGCGGAGCTATCCGGTCATACGGAAGGACTACGGCGTGGACCCCAAGGGAATGAACTACTATGAGTTCATCGGCCTGCTGAACGCCTACAGCCGTGCCAACACTCCCTTCGTCTCCGACGCCGGGTCCGCCTTCTACGTGACGGCGCAGGCCATGGAGGTGAAGGCGGGGCAGCGGCACATCACGACCGGCGGAACGGCCACGATGGGCTTCACCCTGCCCGCCACGATTGGCGTCGCGACGGCGGCTCCGGACCAGACCGTCATCGGCATAACCGGGGAAGGCTCCTTCATGCAGAACATGCAGGAGCTCGAGACGGTCGTATTCCACAACTATGACATAAAGCTCTTCGTCATCGAGAACGGGGGGTATTTTTCGATACATCAGACGCAGAAGCGCTTCTTTGCCGGCAACTACGTCGGCGAGAGCGTCGCGAGCGGGGTGTCGTTCACGAAGCTGGACAAGCTTGCGGAGGCGTTCGGCATCCGCTTCTTTGACCTGCCCACCGCCGACTCCTGCCGGAAGCTCCTTCCGGAGCTGCTGGGCTATCGGGGGCCTGCCCTGGTCAGGGTCCGTGTGACCCCCGACATGGAGATCGTGCCGACCGTCTCTTCCAAGATGTCGGCGGACGGCAAGATGGTCTCCATGCCGCTGGAGGACATGTACCCCTTCCTGGACCGGGATGAGTTCAAGTCCCTGATGAAGGTGGAGCCCCTGCCTGAGAGCCTTGCCGGAGCTGACGGCACGGCGGGGAGCGATGCTCTTGCTAGAGCTGGCGCTACGGCAAGGGGCAAGTCATGAACTGCGTCATGCTGACCGGCGCGACGAGCATGATCGGGTGCGCGCTGATACAGGAATGTATCAGGAACAACGTCCGCGTCATTGCCCTCGCGCGGAAGGGCTCTGCCAAACTTTCCCGCCTGCCGGCCTCTCCCCTGCTTACGCTGGTCGAATGTGACCTGGACCAGATGGCGGCCTTGGACGCGGAACCTGTCCGTGCCACCGCCGCTCATGCCCCGATAGACTGCTTTTACCACTTCGGCTGGACCTTTACCGACCACGAGGGGCGGAACAGCCCCGAGAAGCAGGAGCTGAACGTCCGCTATACGCTGGACGCGGTTTCGCTTGCGGCCCGCTGCGGCTGCAGGAAGTTCGTGGGGGCGGGCAGCCAGGCCGAATACGGCCGGTCGGACGTTCCCCTCAATGGCGACGTTCCCTGCCGGCCCGAGGTTGCCTACGGGGTCTCGAAGTTTGCCGCCGGCCTCCTGGCCCGGATGAAATGCCGTGAGCTGGGGCTCGTCTGCAACTGGGTGCGGATCCTGAGCGTCTACGGCACGAACGACAACTCTACGACGCTGATAAAGACCTTCATTGCGCATTGCAGATCCGGCGAGAAGATGGACCTGGGGCCATGCACGCACCAGTGGGATTACCTGTTCGAGGATGACGCGGGCAAGGCCTTCTTCCTGCTGGGCAGCAGGGGAGTGGACGGCAGGACATACTGCCTGGGAAGCGGGACGGCGCGGCCGCTCAAGGACTACCTTGCGGAAATCGTCTCCCTGGTGAATCCTGCATATACCGGGGCGGTCTACGGGGCCATCCCCTACAACGAGCGGTCCATCACCTACCTGAAGGCGGACATATCGGAGCTCACCGCCGACACCGGCTGGAAGCCCGCCGTTCCCTTTGGCGAAGGCATCAGGCGGATGCTGTAGCGGGCATCTCTAAAAACCGCGCGAAGCGCAATTTTTAGAGAGTGCCTTCGAGTCCGAGCCTTGCTTGCAAGGTCAGTCGCATACAATATCGCGACTTAGGACATCGCGCATGGCGCAATTTTTCGAGGTTCCCTAGTCTAGTCCTGCTGCGGCAGCGTCCAGAGCAGGCGGTTTCCTTCCATCGTATAATTCAGCTTTCCCTCGCAGGAGAGGCGGGACAGGTAGGAGCGGAGTGTGGAGCCGATGAGGACATACTGGCTCAGCTTCATGTCCAGGCCCGCATAGTCTGCCACCGCCTTCAGGATTTCCTCGCTGGTCGCGGGTGCCCTGCGGACGATTTTCAGTATGAGGCTTTCTGCTTCCAGCGTCATGATGATGTTCAGCTCCGCCATCGCGGGAAGCCTGTCGCGTCCGAATGGCCTGCCGTGGGAGGGTACGAAATAGTCCGCCCCTTCCTCTGCAATCTTGGACACGGACTCCCGGAAAAGCAGGGGGTCCTGCATGAAGGGAATCCAGTAGCGCTTTATCATCTCGATTCCGAAGAACGCATCCCCCATGAAGTAGACCTGTTCCCCGGAGGAGCGGTCGGTGACGACGATTCCGAGCTGGTCGTAGAAATGGCCGGGCAGGGGGACCGTCTTGAATGAGACCGCCCCCTCGTCAATCAGCTCTTCGCCCAGCCTCCTGTCCACCGGACAGGGGGGTATGGCCCTGAATGCCGGTATGTCCTTGCCGCCCGGATGCCTGCCTCCCCAGTATATGTCCAGGGCGAGGGCAGGATGCTCAACGAATATGCTTTCGGTCGCGGGCGACCAGACCTCGCAGGCAAATTCGCCCTTCAGCGCGAGGTTGCCGCCGCAGTGGTCGGAATGTCCGTGGGTGTTTATGACGGCCTTGAGGGGTTTGCCGGGAAAAAGCTCCCGTATGCTTTCGGCGAGGGCTTCCCCGTCCCCCTGGCAGTCGCCGGAGTCAATCAGGAAGAGCGCGGAGCCGGAGTCCACCAGCCCCGCGTTCGTGCTTCCCTTGAAGTATCCGACGTGTTCCGTCAGCCTTTGGAACGCCCCCTTTGCAATCATCTGCGGAAGCCTATGAAAGGTCGGCGGCCTCGATGGAGCTGACCGTGAAGTCGTATGCCGTGCCGTTCACGTCAAACACCAGGTGCTCGCCTGCCTTGTGGTTCAGCAGCTTGGCTCCAAGCGGGGAAAGGTAGGAAAGAATTCCATCTTCCGGCGCAGACTCGAAGGGTCCAAGGATCGTGTACATGATGTCCTGTCCCGTCCTGTTGTCGTGGAGGGTGACCTTGGTACCGAATGAGATGATGGCTGTGGTGATTGTCATTGGGTCAAACCTTTCGGCACGCGCAATCGTCTTTTGCAGCTCAGACAGCTGCCGACTGTGCACCTGCTTGTCTTTCTTTGCCGAATCGAGCTCGGCGTTCTCGCTGAAGTCTCCATGCTTCCTGGCTTCCGCAATCGCAACGTTGTCAACTTCGATGTCCTGTTTCAGTTTCGTTACTTCGGCTTCCTTTTCCTTCAGTGCCTTCTCCGTGGCATAGATTACGTTCTTGGCCTCCTGCTGCTTGGCCTCCATGACGGGGAACTTGAAGTTGGGCCACTTCTCCTGAATCTTTATGCGGAGCGGCAGCTTGTAGTCCTTATAGTCCAGGTCGCTTATGTCGTTGACCATCGTGAAGAAGCGGAGGGCTTCCTCTTCAGATGGTTCTTGGGGGGGGGCCTTTTCGCTGCCGTCCTCGTTCTTGCCGAGGATATAGTTCAGGATAAGGTTCTGGTCCTCCTTTTTCTTTCCAAAGAGGATGTTGCGCGCCTTGTTTATCGTCTTCTTGTTTTCCGGCGTATCCTTGTGGTTCGCGATTTCCCATGCGGAATAGTCGATGATGTGGAGCAAGGTCTGCAGCTGCCTGTCGTAGGGAATTTCCGCATCATGGTACCAGCCTTCCTTCTCGCCCTTGTGCTCCTTGAAGAGGAAGATGACGGCATTCCTGTTGTTCTTGAAGTCCTCAAAGCAGTCCTTGACGAGCCTGGTCAGCTTGTTGGGCTCGCTCTTTTCGATGAGGCTCTTGTACTTTGCGGCGAGCTCCTTCGTGATGAACGAGGCCGCATTGTTCTTGTCGGTGTCCTGGCTGAAGTCCGCCACGACGGGGAAGAGCTTTATATACTCGTCGTCCCAGCAGTCCGTGAGGAAGTTCTGTATGTCCTTGAGGAAGCGGTCGCGCAGGTTGGTGTTCTTCCTCCCCTGCAGCTCCTTATAGGCAATCCGTGCGCTGTATCCTTCCGTCTTGTTCAGCTTCTCGTAGATGGATCTGAAGGTGAATCCGTCCGGGATATGGTAGTTGCCACTGTTTCCGTCGACCTCGACGATGGTCTGCACGATGAGGTAGGAGGCGAGCCACTTCGTCATCTGCTCATTGTCGTTGTCGGACGGGGTGCTGTTGAGGAAGTTCACGAAGTACTTGAACATCTCGTTCAGCGATTCCCGATAGCCGATCTTGTCATCGACATCTGCGGTCTTGTACAGTTCCAGGAGCTTCATCAGTATGTCGCTCTTGGGGAAGAACTCTTTCTCCGCCTTGAACTCGATGTACAGTTTCTCATGCATCTCAAGCTTGTTCCTGCGGACGGTATAGATGGTTATGTCGTCCGGAGAGACGGCGAAATACGGTTTGTCGCCGTCCGTGGAACCCGCGGTCAGTATCTCGTTCGCAATCGCATGCCAGTTGTTCCACTTGCTGTCTTTGATGATGGCGGGCACAAGCTCTGCCTTTATCCGCTTCATGTCGCACTGGTTGTCGAAGCTCTTGATGATGGTTTCCAGCGTTTTCGCAATCCTTTTCCGCTTTACGTTGTCCGGGAGCTTCTTTACGCTGTCCTTGACCTTCTTTGCGCTGTCCTTGTCTTTCTTGTCAGGCTCCCTGTCAAGGCCGACCATGTCCTGCAGGTAGGTGGGGGTCTTGGTTGCCTTGAGGACCCAGATGTGGTCCTTGGGGAGCGGCTTCAGGACCGTTTCCGCCATTTCCTGCCTCATTTGCTTCTTGCCGACATTCCCACCGAAGTTGATCGTAAGGGTGTTGCCCTGCAATGATTCGATATAACCGACACCCCAGGTGCGGTGGAAGACGAAGTTTCCCGCGCTGAAGGCGATGAGCTTTTCAAATTTGTCGATGCAGATGAATATGTCGCGTCCGATGTGTCCCTCGAGGTCGGATGCCCGTATGTAGTCATCGACCTTGGCGACGTCCTGATATTTTTTCCGGTAACATTCGACAAGCTCGGCCCGGTAGGAGGGGTTGTCCCCGGTTATGCTGAACACGAGCTTGAGGATGTCGATGGCGACATCTGTGTCGGTATCCTTGTAAGTCCTCCTGTAGAGATCCATCATGAGCGTCGCGGACTTGTCCTCGCCCACGTTCTTCGCAATCTTCTTCTGGAGCATGAGGAAGAAGTCGAGCTTCGTGTTGTCGTTGGCAAGGACGTCTATCAGCGTGGACCATATCTCGTGTATCCTGTCCCAGTTCTTGGACACTATGTTCTCGGGTGCCGTGTCGATGTAGCTGACTATGGCCTGCTTGTAGTAGCTCTTGGCCTTCTTGGTGTCATTCTCATCGCTGTAGTGCTTGGCAAGCTGCAGGGCAAGGTCTGCCTCCCTTCCGTTCAGCTGCACTATCTTCTCGTAGTTGGCCCAGTATTCCGGTTTGCCGTCGTTCTTAAGGTATTCCGCCTGCTTGCTGAGCGCGAAGAGGTTGTCGTCATCCTCTTGCAGGATTGCTTTGCAGATAGCCTCCACGATCTTCGGCTTGTGGTTCTTCTCGAAGAGGTCGATGAGGTGCCTCAGCTCGTTGTTCTCATAGGCCCGCTCGTGCAGCTTGAGCATTCCCTTTATGAAGAGGGCAGGAACACATTCCCTTGTCGTCTGCAGCTGCTCATCGCAGATATCCACGATGGTGTACTCCGCTTCGGTATCCTTGGCCTGCTGGATGATGGCGGAAAACTCCTCCAGCTTCTCTGGTTCAAAATTTTCGATGCTCGCCCTGCTCAAATTCGCCGACAGCATATTGCGTACTGAATTCTCAAGTTCTTCTGACATACCGTACTCCTCTTCTTTATAGTCCAAAGCCATTATATATTGCCCGTGTAGAGCATATAGATGTTCTTATCCAAAATCTTAATCTTCAGCAGCGTCTCTTGAATCTTCGCATTGTTTTCCTGCGCAAGATCGCAATAGTCAATCAGCCAAAAATACATGTTCAGCAGCCTCGGCTTTATGAGCTCGAGCTTGTTGCTGGGGTCCTTCATCTCGTTTTCCTTCGAGTAGATGTCCTGCCGCAGGCGTATGATCTCCGCCGACTTGAGCTTCCGCTTCACGTTGAAGACACCGAAGATTGTCCCGTACACGGGAACCCACTCCAGCAGTTCCGGGCCGGACAGCCCCTTTTCTTTGACGAGGGCCGTCAGCTTCCCTATCAAGGGCGATTCCAAGAGCGACAGGTCCACCTTCTGCGGATCCAGGAAGAATGCCTCCCGGAAGAGCACCTTCGCGGATTTATCCTCCCCGCACAGGTCGTAGCAGTCGGCCATCTCCGCCAGTATGTCGGCCCGTCCCTCCGCGGTCGTATAGGACTCCTGCAGATAGCCCAGGGCGGTTTCGAAGTCCCCCAGCTGCTTGTAGCAGAAGCCGATTTTCCTGCATACCTCCGCATGGAAACTGTTCTCGGCCTTGTCCAGGTTCTTTCCGTACTGCTCCAGGGCGCTGGTGAAGACCTTCTTGCGGAAGGTGTACACTGTCTGCTCGCGGGGGCTGGTCTCCCGTTCGACCCGCAGTTTGAACCGCTTCCAGTGGTTCACCAGGCTTTCCCCCTGCTCGAATGAGTCCTGGGAGGGAAGCAGCTCAAAGGTGTCCCTCCAGAAGGAGCAGCAGCTCGCCGCAAACACCAGGTCATGGTTGTCCAGGTCGCTCGTGAGGGCCTCTTCCAGCATGGCCTGGGCTTCTCGTAAGTTTCCTTCGGCTATGAGGGCGTAGGCGGACATGAGGGTGGCATCTGACCGAGTCTCCATGAATTCAATTATAACGAAAAGAGGCTTTTAGTCAATCAGTTATCAGAAGAAAAAGGGTATATATTCTTAATGATTTTGATAGCTGTTGTCAAGGGTTTTGCCCCCTATCCCTCAAAAAAAATCGCTCGGAGGCGGGAAAGAGGCGGGAATCCTCGGTAAAAGCGGGCTGGAAGCGGGCCGCTCTGTTGGCGAAAGCCGCTTTTCGTGCTAGAATGCCGTGATTATGGCGGTGAAACGGAAGCGGAGCAAGAGACAAGGAAAGAAGGCAGGGCTTGCGCTTGGCAGGGGCAGGCTGTTCCTCCTGGCGGGGACGGTCGTCATCCTCTGCGTCCTGCTGCTCTTCATAAACACCCTGTACGGCGCAGGAGACCTCTCCCGCTACGGGATTGAAACGGCCCCGGCCTTCGGGAGCACGCCGTCAGGCACGGGAACGGGGCCGTCAGGAGCGGGGGCGTCCGCCGGGGCGAATGACATGGCGCTGGCCTCTGCCGGCCTGTCCGTCGGGGACGGCCTTTCTGCCGCTGCCGGTCTGTCTGCTGCCGGCGGCGAGCCTCCCATAGCGATACGGCCCGTTGACCGCACGCCTCCCTTCGACATTCCCCTGGCCCAGGACGGGGTCAGGCTGTGCTTCGTCATAGACGACGCGGGGCAGAACCTGGAGGCCCTGGAGCAGTACCTTGCGGTCCCCATGCCCCTTGCGGTCGCCGTGATGCCCGACCTGCCGCTCACGAAGGAGTCGGCCCGGATGGTCGTCGCCTCGGGCAAGGAGCTGATGCTGCACCAGCCCATGCAGTCGGTGAACCTGGACCTGTGGCCGGGGCCGGGGGCAATCATGCCGGACATGAGCCTGGAGCAGGTGCGGAATCTGGTCACGGCGAACCTTGAGCAGCTGGGCATAGGCGTGCGGGGGATGAACAACCACGAGGGCTCGCTGATAACGGCGGACCTGGCGCGGATCGGGGCGGTGCTGGACGCGGCCCGGGACTACGGGGTCTTCTTCATGGACTCCCGGACGAGTTCCGCGACCAAGGCTCCCGAGGCCGCCCGCAGCCGGGGCATGTCCATCCTGCAGCGCGACATCTTCATAGACAACGTCCTGGAGCGGGAGGCCATGCTCGCCCAGGTGTACGAGGGGCTGGAGCTTGCAAATAAAAGCGGAAAGGCTATAATGATAGGCCATGTGGACAAGTCCGCCGACATATTGCCCGCCCTGCTGACGGAGCTGGCCCCTGTCCTGCGGGAGCGGGGCTATGCGCTTGTCTGCCCGTCCCAGCTTGTTGAAAAGAGGTAGTGAGATTATGAAGGTACTTGGTATAGAAAGCTCCTGTGATGAAACCGCCTGCGCGATTGTCGAGGACGGAAAGAAGATCTTGAGCAATGTGGTCGCCACCCAGATTCCCTTCCATCAGATATACAAGGGGGTTGTCCCCGAGATAGCCAGCCGCAAGCACGCCGAGTGGATCCTGCCCGTCGTGCGGCAGGCCCTTTCCGAGGCCGGTCTCACGCTGGACGACGTGGACGCGGTGGCGGCGACCAACCGCCCCGGCCTCATGGGTGCCCTGCTCGTCGGCCTCTCGTTCGGCAAGACCCTCGCCTGGGCGACGGGCAAGCCCTTCTATGCGGTCAACCACATCCTGGGCCACATCTACGCCGCCCATCTGGAGAACGACATTCCCTATCCCTACCTGGGCCTTCTGGTCAGCGGCGGCCACAGCATCATCGCGGTGGTCAAGGGGGTGGGGGACCTGGACATCCTGGGGACGACGATCGACGACAGCGTGGGCGAGGCGTTCGACAAGGTGGCCAAGTATTACGACCTGGGCTATCCGGGCGGCGTGATAATCGACAGGCTTTCCAAGGAGGGCGACCGGGAGGCATTTACTTTCCCCCTGCCCAAGATAGACAAGGCGGGACTCCGGGGCAAGGAGGACGGTGGCAAGGCTTCCCCCCACCGCTATGACGTGTCCTTCTCCGGGCTTAAGACCGCCGTCATCCATCAGGCGGACAGCTTCCTGAACCCCGGCCACGAGAAGACCATCCCGAACATCGCCGCGTCATTCCAGGAGGCCGCGTGCCGGACGCTCGTCTCCCGCCTGCTCAGGGCGGTGGAGGACACGGGGCTTACCACCGTCGTGGCTGGAGGCGGGGTGGCCGCCAACTCCCGCCTGCGGGCCATGCTCGCCGAGCATACGGAGCTGCACTGCATCTTCCCCTCGCTCAAGCTCTGCGGCGACAACGGGGCCATGATAGCAGGCGTCGCCTACCACTTCCTGAAGGACGGGCAGACCTCCCCGCTGAACACGACCGCCCAGGCCCGCGTGCCCCAGTTCAAGCGCGGCCTTGCCAACCTGGAGTCCTTCGGCCGCCGGTAGGGCGGGGTGAGACTGATCCTGTCGATTGACGGTTCACACTTCTGCGGACTTATAAGTTCACACTTCTGCGGACTTATAAGTTCACA
>CAMJAJ010000002.1 GCA_946403565.1 uncultured Treponema sp.
CCCTCCCCCTCTTCTACTGCGGCCTGTCGCACTGCTTCCGCCGCGAGGCCGGGGCGGCCGGACACTTCAGCAAGGGCCTGTACCGCGTCCACCAGTTCGACAAGGTGGAGATGTTCGTCTACTGCCTGCCCGAGCAGTCCGACGAGATCCATGAGAAGCTCCGCCTGATCGAGGAGGAGATCTTCACCGGCCTGGGCCTGCCCTTCCGCGTCGTGGACACCTGCACCGGCGACCTGGGCGCGCCCGCCTACCGCAAGTGGGACCTGGAGGCCTGGATGCCCGGCCGTGCGGACGAGGCCCATCCCGACGGGGACTACGGCGAGGTCACGTCCACGTCAAACTGCACCGACTACCAGGCCCGCCGCCTGAACGTCAAGTTCCGCGACGACGACGGCAAGAACAAGTACGTGCACATGCTCAACGGTACGGCGATCGCGGTCGGCCGGGCGATGCTCGCGATACTGGAGAACTACCAGAACGCCGACGGTTCGGTCTCCGTTCCCGAGGTGCTCGTGCCGCTCTGCGGGTTCGACAAGATAAGCCCCAAGAAGCAGTAGGAGGGGCGGATGCGGAAGAACGTCAGCTACGCGCGGTCCATCTTCATCATACTGGTACTCTTCGGCATAATCCTGATGTGTGCCGTGCTCAAGATGACGGCGTCCTTCTTCCTGCCCCTCACGGTGGCCCTGCTGCTTTCCTTCGTGTTCTACCCCTTCTGCAAGGGGCTCAAGAAGCTGCATGTCCCCTGGCTCGCCAGCGTGGTGATCATACTGGCCATCGCCCTCGTGGTGATCTACTCCATCGTGACCCTGCTGGTGACCTCGCTGCAGACGATTGTCGAAGCCTATCCCCGCTACGAGGCCCGCTTCACGTCCATCTACCGGACGGTCGCGATGACGCTCAAGCTGCCCTTCGACGAGGACCTGTCGCTGATCTCCAACCTGCTGAATTCCTTGAACATCAGGAGCGTCCTGCAGAACCTGGCCATAACGCTGAGCACCTCGCTCGTCTCCTTCTCCAAGGTCCTCCTGATGATCCTCCTCCTCGTGATTTTCCTCCTGATGGAGTTCAACACGATGCGGCTCAAGTTCGACATCGCCTTCACCTCCGCCGAGACCCACGAGAAGATCCTGCGGATTGTCCGCAACACGATCGCGGAGGTGACCCAGTACATATCGATCAAGTTCCTGGTCTCCCTGATGACGGGGCTCCTGGTGACCGCCGGAACCTCCATCGTGAAGATGGACTTCCCCATCATCTGGGGCTTCCTGGCCTTCATACTGAACTTCATCCCCAACTTCGGCTCCATCATATCCTTCCTGCTCACGAGCCTCTTCGCCCTGCTCCAGTTCTACCCGGAGCTGGGCAAGGTGATCTACGTGGCGGTGCTGGTCCTCTCCGTGAACATGATCCTGGGGAACATCGTGGAGCCGCGCTGGGAAGGCAACGACCTGGGGCTTTCCCCCTTCATCATCCTCGTCTCCCTCTCGCTCTGGGGCTACCTCTGGAGTTTCGCCGGCATGATTCTTGCCGTCCCGCTGACGGTGATCATAAAGATTGTCTGTGAGAACATAGAGCCCATGCGGCCCCTGGCGATCATCATCGGCGGCAATCCGGCCAAGCTGGGGCGGACGGCGGAGGCGGAAGAAGAGGCTCCTGCCGACGGTCAGGCTCCGGTCCCGCCTGAGTCCTGAGCGGAAGGGGCATCTGTTGCGCTGCAAGTAGGCCTGCACAGGCGCTCCCCCCGCCGCGGGTGGGGCTACCTGCCCGAGAACTTCTGTCCCGAGAACTTTTCGTAGATGAAGCGGACGTCCTCCGCCTTCATGTCGGAGAAGGCGCATGAGAAGCAGCGCTGCCCGTCCTTTCCCGAGTATATGTCGCTCACCGTGATGTCAGCCTTTATGTTCCTTTTAAAGAAGTCGCTTGCGAAGATGCCGAACTCAAACTCCATCCGGTAGCTGGACGAGATCTTGAGGGGCGAGGCCTCGCCGCTCCGCGTGCCGAGGATGACCCGTTCGCTGTCCAGGTAGATTATGTCGTAGGGCTTTACCGTGCCCTCGACGGCCTCGGTCTCTTGGGGCCGGGTGATGTAGCGGCAGACGGAGATGAGGTAGGATATGTCCTGCCCGTCCTTCGCGCCCAGGTCGTAGGAGAAGCGCTCGTAGTACTGCTGCACCGCCGACTGCATGTAGCTTTCCACGGACTTCCAGGTCGGCTTGGCGAAGAGGTCGAAGTCCCGGTCGGGCAGGCAGGGCAGCTCCACGGCCTGCCGCCCCTTCACGGTGTAGGACACGACGGCCTTGAAGTCGTCCTTGGAGTAGGTCCGGACCTCCCCGATCCGGTGCAGCTTGAGCGGGACGATGACCGCGTAGCCCTGCTGGGTGCGCTGGAGGCGGCTCACGAAATGGAGCCCCAGGTGGTTGTAGTAGAACTGGACGCGGACGTTCCGGTCCACGAAATCCTCGATCGCCCTGATGGAGTAGTCGAACACGAACACCCCGTTGGGATACACGGAGAGCTTCTCGTTCGGGATGCCGATGGGAAACACGAGCGCGTCCCCGTCCCCGAAGGCCCCCTGCTCAAGGCAGACCGTCATCTGGGCGTCCTGTGTCTTCACGTACTGGAGGACCATGTTCCTCTCCATCTCATTCAGTTCACTTTCGGCGCTCATTCCCATCCTCCCCGTCCTTCTTCATAAACTCAATCTGATTTATCTTCCAGTCCGACGCGGACTTCACCAGGTACACGTATATGTCGCACAGGCCTCCGTCCGAGAGGACGATGCGGACGGGGCACTGCAGGGAGCCGTCTTGCTCCGGCGAGCTGAGCGGCATGCCGACCACGTGGGAGACGGCCTTCCGCCTGCCGCTGAAGCCCACGCGGTATTTGAAGAGCGACAGGCTGTACAGGAAGCCCTTGTCCATGAAGCCGTCCTCCCCCTTCCCCGCCTCCAGCGCGCGGCAGAATCCGTCCAGGGCCGCAAAGGAGGCCTCGCTGTAGCCGCTCCTGTCCAGGCTGGCGAATCCTTCCAGGTAGGGATAGGTCTTCGCCTCCTCCCCGGATCTGAAGGCCGCGATGTGGGCGAGGGGGTTCCGCTCCAGGGAGGGGTAGACGGTCAGGGCGGCCGGCTCCTCCCGGTCCACGGCGGACACGTCCACCGACCAGTCCACCTTGCTCTCCTGTATCCGCGCCCGGTCCTTGAGGGTCGCCGTCCTGCCTGCCCTTCCCGCCTCCTTCTTGCAGGAGGCAAGGCATGCGGAGAAGAGGATCAGGGAAAGCAGGAGGAGCCGGCCGTCCATGCGTTCACTCACCGTGCAGGCGGCCCCGGCACTCCCCGTCCTGCGCGACGAAGGGCCGCGTCGCAAAGCGCGAGCCGAGCGTGTCACGGAGCGAGTAGCGGTAGATCTTCCGCTCGTCAAAGGCCTTCTGGATGAGCTCGTCTATCTCAAGCCGCCGGTAGATCTCCTTCGCGTCATCCAGCTTGGCCTTCAGCACCGGGTGGCGGGGGGTGAAGAGGACGCAGCAGTCCTCGTAGGGCAGTATGGAGGTTTCGAAGCTGCCTATCTCGACCGCGGTCGCCGTTATCTCCTCCTTGTCCAGGCCGATGAGGGGCCGGTAGAGGGGGTGCTCGGCGAAGCTTTCGGTCACGGCCAGGTTTTCGGCCGTCTGGCTCGCCACCTGCCCGAGGCTTTCGCCTGTTATGATGCAGTTCGCGTTCACGCGGCTGGCGAGCATGTTCGCCGCCTTCATCATGCAGATGCGGAGCATGAGCGTCGTGTACTCCTTGGGGGCGGCCGCCTTTATCTTCATCTGCACGTCCGTGAAGGGGATCACGTTCAGGTGGGTGTCCACGCCATAGTCGGCGATTATCCTGGCCAGGCTGTGCACCTTGTCCTCGGCCTCCTGGGAGGTGTAGGGATACGAGTGGAAGTAGGCGCACTCCACCTTCATCCCCCGCCGCATCATGCGGTATCCGGCGACGGGGCTGTCGATGCCGCCGGAAAGCAGCAGGACCCCCTTCCCGCTCACGCCGACCGGAAGGCCCCGCCGGCCCGCCGAACCGTAGCCGCCGCCGGCCTTGCGCTGCTCCGCGTAGACGTAGCAGCGGTCGCGGACTTCGACGCGAATCACCACGTCCGGCTCATGCACGTCCACCGCGAGTATCCCCGCGTCAAAGACCGGGCCGGCCGCCTGGGTGGCGATTCCATAGGAGTTCAGGGGGAATGCCTTGTCCTCCCGCTTTGCCTCTATCTTGAAGGTGCGGGCGCCCTTGGCGGCCTCCTGCTCGGCGACCTGCCTGACCGCCGCAGAGATGGCGGCCATGTCCTTTTCCGCCACGGTGACCTGCGCCCAGCCGGTGATTCCCAGGATGTGCGAAAGGGCGTACTCCACCCCCGGACAGGAGTCCGGCGTGCAGCAGACGTAGAGGCGGCCGGAGCGGGTGTAGACCTTGGCCTCCACGCCCTCCAGGGCCAGCCGCATGTTCGTGACCAGCTGCCACTCAAAAAAATGCTCGTTGCTGCCTTTCAAGGTCAGCTCGCCCAGCTTGCCGATATACATCCTGCTGTATACGGACCTGTCTATTTCTTCTCTCATAGGATGCAAAGAGTATACTATATAAGGGAATTAAATTCCACCCTTGAAGAACAGTGCCCTTTGTGTTATCATTGGACTATGAAAGGCATAATCCTCGCCGGCGGGTCCGGCACAAGGCTCTATCCGATTACGAAATCCGTTTCCAAGCAGATTCTCCCCCTCTATGACAAGCCCATGGTCTACTATCCGCTGAGCGTCCTGATGCTCTCCGGCATACGGGAGGTCCTGGTCATCTCCACCCCGCGCGACATAGGGCTCTTCAAGGAGCTTTTCGGGGACGGCTCCTTCCTGGGAATGCAGATCGAGTACGCGGTGCAGGACAGGCCGCGCGGCCTTGCGGATGCCTTCATCGTCGGCGAGCGCTTCATCGCGGGGGACTCGGTGGCCCTGATTCTGGGGGACAACGTGTTCTACGGCCAGTCGTTCACGAGCACGCTCAAGCGGGCCTCGGAGCGGATCTCAAGGGACGGGGGCGCGCTCATATTCGGCTACTACGTGAAGGACCCGACCGCCTACGGGGTCGTGGAGTTCTCCAAGGACGGCAGGGTGCTGGGCATAGAGGAGAAGCCTGCCAAGCCCAAGTCGAACTACGCCGTCCCCGGCCTCTACTTCTACGACAGCTCCGTCGTCGAGAAGGCGAAGGGCATCCGGCCCTCGGCCCGCGGCGAGATAGAGATAACCGACCTGAACAACAGCTACCTGGCCGACGGCCGCCTGAGCGTGGAGCTGCTCGGCCGCGGCATGGCATGGCTGGACACCGGGACCTACGACGGGCTCCTGGAGGCCTCCAACTTCATCGCGACCATCCAGAAGCGGCAGGGGATGTACGTCAGCTGCATCGAGGAGATCGCGTTCTCCAACGGCTGGATCAGCAGGGACGACATGCTTGCCATGGCGGCCTCCTACAAGACGAGCTACGGCGATTACCTCCGCTACATCGCGGACATGAGGAGCTAGGACATGAGCTTTGAGTTTAAGAAGACACACATAGCGGGGCTGTACGAGGTGCAGCCGAAGGTCTTCGGTGACCAGCGGGGCTTCTTCCTGGAAAGCTACAGCAGGAGGGACTTCGCGCAGGCGGGCATCGATGTGGAATTCGTGCAGGACAACATGTCATCGAGCAGCAGGGGGGTCCTGCGCGGCCTGCACTTCCAGAAGCACCACCCCCAGGGCAAGCTCGTCAGCGTGGTCTCGGGCCAGGTCTACGACGTGGCGGTGGACCTGCGCTGCGGTTCGGCGACCTTCGGTGCCCACTACGGGGTGGTCCTGGACGGGGAGAAGCACAACGCCTTCTACATTCCGGCGGGATTCGCCCACGGCTTCTGCGTGCTGTCCGACACGGCGGTGTTCGCCTACAAGTGCACGGACTTCTACCACCCGGAGGACGAGGGCGGCCTCATGTGGAACGACGGTGCGATCGGAATCGACTGGGACAGCTACCTGGGCGGCAGCCGGCCCCTCCTCTCCGAAAAGGACGGAAGGCATCCGGCGTTCGACAGGAACGGCCGCTACTTCGATATGGACGCAAACTGGATTGGCGACTGAGGGGATTGGACAGATGATTTGGCTGATAGGAAGCAAAGGAATGTTGGGGCAGGAGCTTGCCCGGCTGTTTGACCAGAACAGGATGCAGTGGGTCGGGACCGACGCGGACGTGGACATAACCTCCGCCGATTCCCTGGAGACCTTCGCCGCCTCCCACGACAGCAGCGCGGGCCGGACGGGAAATGCCGCCAGCAAGGGGAAGGTTCCGGCGAAGATAACCTGGGTGGTCAACTGCGCGGGCTACACGGCGGTGGACAAGGCCGAGGACGAGGAGGAGCTTGCCCGGAAGGTCAACGCGGTCGGACCGCTGAACATCGCGCGGACGGCACGGCACATCGGGGCCAAGCTCATCCATATCTCCACCGACTACGTGTTCGGCGGGGACGGCTCGTCGAAGGTCCCCTATGACGATGACGCAAAGAAGTCCCCGCTCGGCGTGTACGCCGTGACCAAGGCCGAGGGCGAGGACGCGATACAGAAGGAGATGACCCAGTACTACATCCTGCGCACGGCGTGGCTCTACGGCTTTTCTGGGCGGAATTTCGTGTACCGGATGACGGAGCTCATGAACACGAACGCCTCGCTCAAGGTGGTGAACGACCAGTGGGGCACCCCCACCTGCGCCACGACGCTGGCGGACGTGATCGTGAAGGTCATCAGCTCCTCCGACAATGCCCACAGCCTCTTCGGAAAGAACGCCGCCATGCCCTATGGCGTTTACAACTGCACGGACGCGGGGCAGGCCAGCTGGTTCGAGTTCGCCCAGAAGATCTACGAATACGGCAGGAAGTACGGACGCATCCAGAACACCTGCGAGATCACGGCATGCACGAGCGATGAATTCCCGCAGAAGGCGAAGCGGCCTGCCTGGTCGGTCCTGGACAAGTCCAAGCTGCAGGCGGCGCTCCACATGAAGCTGCCGTCATGGGAAAGCGCGCTCGAAAAGTTCATCAAGTCGGACAGCTTCAAGGCGTAATGCAAGGCAAAAAAAAGGAGCAGCACATGGCACAGCGCACGCTAAAGAACATCCTCGTCACGGGAGGATGCGGTTTCATCGGAAGCAATTTCATCCGCTACCTGTTCGGCAGGAGCGCGTCCGAGTCGGATGCCTTCAGGGATTCCGGCTTCACGGGCCGGGTCATCAACGTGGACAGCCTGACATACGCCGGCAACACGGAGAACCTGGAGGACATTGAGAAGGAGTTCGGTGGAAGCCGCTACTTCTTTGAGCGGGCCGACATAAGCGACCGGGCTTCGATGGAGCGGATCTTCATGCAGTACCAGGTGGACACGGTAATCCACTTCGCCGCCGAGAGCCACGTCGACCGGTCGGTGCTGGGCCCGGGGGCCTTCATCCAGACGAACGTCGTCGGAACCTATACCCTGCTGGACGTCGCCCGGAACTACTGGGGCTGCTCGCTGGACAGGAGCCGGGACGACGTGCTGTTCCACCACATCTCGACGGACGAGGTGTACGGCTCGCTCGGCGAGACGGGCTACTTCACGGAGGAGACCGCCTACGACCCCCGCTCCCCCTACTCCGCGAGCAAGGCCTCCAGCGACCACGTCGCCATGGCCTACTTCCATACCTTCGGACTGCCGGTGACCCTCTCCAACTGCACGAACAACTACGGGCCCTTCCAGTTCCCGGAGAAGCTCATCCCGCTCATGATTGCGAACATCCGCGACGGCAAGCCGCTGCCGGTGTACGGGGCGGGCCGGAATATCCGCGACTGGATCTACGTGGAGGACCACAACCGCGCGGTCTGGCAGATCGTCAACGAGGGCCGGACGGGCGAGAAGTACAACATCGGCGGCGAGAACGAGTGGCAGAACATCGTGCTCCTGCACAAGCTGATAGAGCTCACGGCCGGCGAGCTGGGCAAGGACCCTGCCGCCGTGGAGGGCACGATAGCCCACGTGAAGGACCGGCCGGGACACGACGCCCGCTATGCCATAGACTGCTCCAAGATAAAGGGGGAGCTGGGCTGGCAGCGGAAGATGACCTTTGAGCAGGGGCTTTCGCTCACCATCAAATGGTACCTCTCCCACAAGGGCTGGATGGACCGCATCCTGTCCGGCGAATACCGGAACTGGATCGAGCGGAACTACGCGGACAGGTAAGGCATGGATTCCGCGAAAAAAACGAAGCTCGCGAGGAGTGCCTTCACCGCGGCCTTCGCCGCCTTGACCTGTGCGGGAACCTTCGTCTCCATCCCCCTGTCGGGCGGCGTCCCCGTGACGATACAGAACATGTTCGCCGCCCTCTCCGGCCTGGTCCTGGGGGGCCTGCAGGGGGCGGGGGCCGTCGGCCTCTTCCTGCTGGCAGGGGCGCTGGGGCTGCCGGTGTTCGCGGGCTGCCGGGGCGGCGTTCCCGTCATGCAGGGGCCCACGGGCGGCTTCCTGCTGGGCTATTTCCTCGGCGCGCTTGTGGGCGGGCTGATTCTCGGCTCGCCGCTCAAGAAGGAGCGGAAGGACCTGCCCTTCATCATCAGGGCCGCCGTCGCGACGCTGGCGGCATATGCCCTGCAGTACCTGGCGGGCATCCCCTGGTTCATGGTGAGCATGGAGGCGGCGGGCCGGCCCATGGGCCTGGGCCAGGCCCTGTCGGCCGCCCTCCTGCCGTTCATACCCGGCGACTGCATCAAGATGCTGCTGTCGCTCATGCTGGCCCTGGCCCTGCGTCCCGCAGTGGCCCGCCGCCTCTACCCCGACGACGGAAAGGAGGCGGACGAGATCCTCAGGCGGCTGCAGGCGCGGGGCAAGCGTCGCGACGGGCGCTGATTCAAGAGGCGAGGCAGCAAGATGGAATACAAGACACGGCAGCAGGACCTGCTCATCGACTTCCTCAGGAAGGCCGGAAACCGGCACTTTACCGCGCTGGAGCTGTCGGAGCATTTCAAGGACATGGGGATCGGCAAGGCGACCGTCTACCGGCAGCTGGAGCGGCTCGTCGACAGCGGCGAGGTGAACAAGTTCTTCACCGGCGAGAACTCGGCGGCCTGCTTTGAGTTCGTCGGGGGCCAGCATGAGGAGAACGGCTGCTTCCACTGCCGCTGCGAAAAGTGTGGCAAGCTGATCCACCTGCACTGCGATGAAATCTCCCAGCTGGGAGACCACATCAAGAAGGAGCACGGCTTCGTGATAAACCCCTACCGGACGGTCTTCTACGGGACCTGCGAAGACTGCCAGGGCTGATGTCCATACGTTTTTCGTTCTGCACGTATTGAAAAATGCGTACCGCCGCACATTCTTTCCCCTTTGCATTTCGCTGGGAAATATGCTAGAATGGGCGATGGATTCTTATAGGGGATTCTAATAATAGAATGGGGAGAATCGTAATGGGAAACGAAACTGATACGAACGACATCCTGAACAATATACTGCGGAAGAAGGTCATCATCATAGACGACGACCCCCTCGTGCTCAAGACCATCCGCGAGTACCTGGCGGAGGACTACGAGGTCGCCGTTGCCAGAGGCGGCAGCATAGCCTACCGCTACCTGGAACAGCACCACATCGACCTGATCATCATCGACTTCGAGATGCCGGGCGAGAAAGGGGATTCCGTGCTCACCAACATCCGCAAGCTGCCCTATGCCGCAAGCGCACCGGCGATTTTCCTCACGGGGGCGGCGGACAAGAACACCGTCATGGACATCCTGAAGACCAAGCCCCAGGGCTACCTGGTCAAGCCGGTCTCCAAGGAGAAGCTGCTGGACAAGATCCAAGAGGTGCTCGGAAACCACGTATAGGAGTACCGCGGGGCTGCCGGCGCAGCTTCCGGGCGGAACATTTTTGCGGTTCCCTGGCATGAATTCTTCCTTGCGGTCAGGCAAAAACGTGGTATAATGGACATATCATGGAAGATATGCCCTATATCACGGACCTGATCAGCGTCGATGTCCTCCAAAGGATACAGGACGCGTTCTCCAACATGGTCGGCATGGCCGCCGTCATCACCGACGAAAACGGCCAGCCGATTACCAAACCCACCAACTACAGCGACTACTGCTGGAAATACACGCGGCAGACCAAGCGCGGCAAGGCGAGGTGCGAGCAGTGCGACAAGTACGGCGCGCTCATGACGCACGACACCGGCAAGCCGACCTTCTACACCTGCCATTCGGGGCTCATCGACTTCTCGGCCCCCATCGTCGCGAACGGCAAGGTCATCGGGGCGTTCACGGGCGGCCAGGTCCTGACCCTGCCGCCGAACAAGGAGACCGTCAAGAAGGTCGCGGACGTGATCCATGTGGACTTCGACGAGTACTGGGAGGCCGCCCAGAAGATCAAGGTCGTCTCCCAGAAGCGGATAAACAGCGCGACCCAGTTCCTCTACACCATCTCGTCCGTCATATCCGACATGGCCCTGGGCAAGTACAATGCCATAAAGTCCAGCGAGGCGATTGAGAAGGCCTCCAAGGAGATAGAGCGGGCCGCCCAGATGAAGACGGATTTCCTTGCCAACATGAGCCACGAGATCCGCACCCCCATGAACGCCGTCATCGGCATGGCGGAGATGGCCCTGCGGGAAGACATCCCCGACTCCGCCCGCTCCTACATCAAGCAGATAAAGTCCAGCGGCCGCGCCCTGCTTTCCATAATCAACGACATCCTCGACTTCTCCAAGATAGAGTCCGGCAAGATGGACGTGATTCCGGCGGAGTACGACTCCATGTCATTGTTCAACGACGTGTCCAACATCATCATGACCCGGCTCGTGGACAAGGATGTGTCGTTCGACCTGGACATAGCCCCCGACCTGCCCGTCCTGCTCTACGGCGACAACATCCGCATCCGCCAGATTCTCATAAACCTCGCGAACAACGCGGTCAAGTTCACCAACCAGGGCTTCGTCCGCATCAGCGTGGACTTCGAGAAGCTTGACGGCGAGCGGATACTGCTCAAGATTTCGGTCACCGACACCGGCATCGGCATAAAGGAGGAGGACCTGTCCAAGATCTTCGAGTCCTTCCAGCAGGTGGACAGCAAGCGCAACCGCAACGTCGAGGGGACGGGCCTGGGGCTGACGATATCCCAGCGCCTGGTCTACCTGATGAACGGCAGCATCAGCGTCCAGAGCGAGTACGGCAAGGGCAGCACCTTCTCCTTCTCCATCCCGCAGACGGTCGCCAACTGGGAGCCCGCCATGCAGGTGAAGGAGACCGAGGGCAAGGTCGCGCTCGGCCTCTTCACCAACAAGAACCACAGCGAGCCCTTCCTGCGCGACAGCAAGCGGCTCGGCATACAGGCCATGAACTCCGCCAAGCAGCTGAACCTGGAGAACGCCTACAACGCCGTCAAGATCAAGTACGGCGATAGCGCGGACTTCTTCGTCTTCTTCGGCGAGAAGCTCATCCAGGACGACCGGGCCAAGGCCTTCATCGCCGCCCATCCGGAGGTCACGTCGGTGTTCATCGCGGACTTCGTGTCGGAGACCCGGCTGGACATCCCCAACCTGCGCATCGTCAAGAAGCCCCTGTCCTGCATGAACCTCTCGATGCTCTACAACAAGGAGAAGGTCTCGTTCGCAGGCACGATCGACCACGACGGCGATGCGGACTTCGTGGCGCCGGACGCGAGCGTCCTGATCGTGGACGACAACACGGTGAACCTGACCGTGGCGGAGGGCCTCCTGGAGCCGCTCAAGCTCAAGACCGACACCGCGGTGAGCGGCAAGGAGGCGTTGCAGAAGGTCAAGGAGCGGCACTACGACATCGTGCTGATGGACCACATGATGCCGGAAATGGACGGCATAGAGGCGACCCAGAAGATACGGGAGGACTGCCCGGAGTACAAGGACATCCCGATCATCGCGCTGACGGCAAATGCGGTCGGGAGCGCGAAGGAGATGTTCATGAACGCGGGCATGAACGACTTCATCGCCAAGCCCATCGAGGTGCGCGTGCTCATCTCCAAGATGAAGCAGTGGCTGCCCAAGGAGAAGGTGAAGAAGGTCTCCGTGGACGAGAAGGATGCGAGCCAGCCCCAGGAGCAGGAGAACCCTCCCCTGCTCGACCCCACGGTCGTGGACCTGGACACGGCGGCCGCGATAAAGCTGGTGGGCAGCGAGAAGGTCTTCATCAAGATTCTCAAGGAGTACTACCGCCTTATCTCATCCAAGGCGGCGTCCATACAGGCCCACTTCGACGCGGAGGACTGGGAGACCTACACGGTGGAGGTCCATGCGCTCAAAAGCTCCTCCAAGCAGATCGGGGCCATGAAGCTTTCGGAGATGGCCGCCGAGCTGGAGAAGGCGGGAAAGGCCGGGGACACGGCCTACATCAAGGCGAACAACGCCGCCGCGCTGGAAAAATACCGCGCCTACGAGCAGATCCTCGCCCCCTACTGCAAGGAGGAGGAGGTCTCCGCCGACAAGAAGCCCGCCTGCGACTCCAAGCGGCTCCGGGAGGAGTTCGAGAACGTGCGGAGGGCGGCGCTGGATTTGGACATGGACAAGCTGGAGGCGGCCTGCAAGACGATAGCGGCCTACGGCTATCCCCCCGAGCAGCAGGAGCTTTTGGGCAGGCTGCAGACGGCCTGCGACGAGCTGGACATGGACAGCTGCGCGAACATCGTGGACGAGTGGGAGAATCTGGTCGTCTGACCAAGGGGTGCGGACGGCGCTTCCGTCTGCACGCCGGGGCGGTGGGCTGCCGATGCTGACCGGCCGTCAGTCGCCGACGGCAACTGCTTTTTGACCGTCCTAGCGGGACAGGTCCTCGAGGCTGTCGCCCTTGGCGGGCTGGTAGACTGAAACGCCGTTCAAGAGGAAGCTGTCGCCCACCTGCTGGACGACACCGAGGATCCGGACCGGCTTCTCGGTGTCCAGCTTGACGATGTAGACCATGTTCCCGTCTATGGACTGCCGGGTGCGGGACTCCGGGATGTAGACCTTGACGATTCCCTCCAGCACGACCTTGGTGTCGTAGCCTTCCAGGAGGTCAAAGGTGATGCTGCCGTCCTCCTCCTGCACGGGGTTTGCGATCCTGCCCTTCCATTCTACATAGCAGCCGTCGTAGAGGCCGGGGTCCTGCACCACCTGGGAATAGCTGAAGTTGTCCTTGAGGGTGCTGAACGCGGGCTGGACCCGGTACAGGCTGGAAAGCAGGTCGCTCGCCTTCGCCTTTATCGACTGGGCGGCGTTGCTCCGCAGCACCCGGTTCAGCTCCACATGGGCGGCGTTGTCCCGCTCCTTGATGACCAGGTCCAGGGCCTTGTCGTAGCTCACCTTTATGTCCACGTCGCTGAGCTCGTGCTCCGGAAGGGCCACCCCCGCATCCGCGCCGCCATCCTGCGACAGGGGGGCGGTCGGCCGGTAGTAGCCCTGCGAGGGCGAAAGCCGCTCCCCGTCGGTCAGCTGCATGTCCTGCAGGAACTGCGTCTTGGGGTCCACGGGCTTGGCGGCCTTGGGATGGGAACGGAAGTAGCCGATGACGAATCCCGCCGAGATGCACAGGCCCAGGAGCAGGCCGACGACGATGCAGTTGCGTATGAGGTCGGGGTTCATCCCGAGCGGCGGGTAGAAGCGTTCTATCTTGCCTGAGTCAAAGTAGGCGCTTATGATGTCGTAGTTGTTGTTGGACTTACGGATGAACTCGAGCGCGTCCGCGGCGATGGGGTTGTTGGGATTGAAGCCCTGTATGTCCAGGTAATACTGGACGGCCCGCTCGGTCTCGCCGCGGCGGAGCAGGATGACGGCCTGGCCCAGGTAGAGTTCGGTTCCCTGCAGCTTTATCTTGCGGGCCAGCTCGTAGTAGTTCCAGGCGTTTCCGTAGTCACCCACATACAGGCAGGAGGTTCCGAGGGCCAGGTAGTATTCGTACGAGCCGCCGTAGTGCTTCCCGTTGTTCTCCAGAAGGGAGATGGCACGCGAGAACTTCCTGCGCCTCATGAGTTTTCGTGCAAACTGGAGAACCGACTTGGGCATCGCTTAGTTTCCCATGCTCCTTAATTTCTCAAAAATTGCGTCCAGCTCCTCGTTCAGGCTGTCCAGCTCCTCCCTGTCGATGGACTCCGCGTCCTGCAGGGACTCGATGTAGTCAATCAGGTTCTGGATGTACTCGTAGTCCAGCTGCTCGGCGGTGACCGCCTTGGCGGCCTCGGAAAGCTCGGCCTGCGGAGTTTCATCCTTTCCGGCGGGCAGTTTCTGGCTGGACTTCACAGCCTCCTGCTTTTGCCCCTCGGCTTCCTTCACGGGAGGCGGAGTGACGGCAATCGGAATCGGCGTTCCCGTTTCGCCCGCCATGCTGCCGGGGAAGGGGTCGTTTCCGGTCTCCAGGGCCTCGATGAGCTCGTCGCCCGAAGGCATCCTGCCTGCGTAGATCGGCTCCACGCCTTCCGCCGTCGCGATGTAGAAGGTCTTTACATCCACCTGCTCGGGGAGCAGGTAGGAGGTCTTCCAGTTCACCGCCACGCCGGAATTGTTGTAGGAGAGGACCGTGGAAAAGCCCTTTCCTTCATGGGCGACCGGTTCCCAGTAGTCGGAGAGGCTGCCGATCGGTCCGACCGTCACGCACTCAGGCTCGGAGATGTCGGCCCCGTAGAACAGGAACTCGATTGCGGCCGCATTGTTTGCGGAACAGATCCAGCGGTCGCCCTTCATCGAATGGAACATCCGCTGGCTGTTCAGCTCCGCTTCTGCATAGGTGCAGAAGTGCTTTGAGGAACTTTCACCGAGTATTGTATCGAAAATCGCCTTGCTTGTAAACGTCTGCGGGGTCGTGCCTATGTTCACCGTGTACATGGTGACCTTTATCGTGTCCTCAAGTCCCCCGGTGACTCTTTTCTCGGGGAAGGTGAAGTCGACGATGAACGTGGCCTTGCCGGGAATCGTGTAGACCATCTGCAGTCCGGCCTCCGTGCGCCGGGCCTCGCTCTGGACGCCGCCGGAATAGTTCAGCAGGTACTCCTTGCGGCCCACGCGGAGCATGAAGGCTGAGGAATTGAAGAAGTCGTAGGAGCTGAGCAGGGGAATCTCCTTGCCGTCGTCACGGACGGCGTACAGGCCGAACGTTCCCTGCGACCCCCGCAGCACGGCCTTCAGGTGCCCCTTCCGGTACTCGGCGGTCTCCTGCCTCGTGTATCCCCAGCCGCTGTAGGGGTCCGTGGCGGAGGGCACGAAGGGCGGCTCCTCCTGCTGGTCGGCGGAAAGGCCCTCCTTGGAAGGGTCGGCCTCTGATGTGGATGCTCCCGAGGATGATTTCCGGGACGGAAAGGCCACCTCTGCCCCGCCGACTTTGGCTTCGCCCGTGCTCTTTTCGTTCGGCTGGCTTGCAGGCTTCTCTGCGGAGGCCTGCTGCTCGCCCGTGCCTTTCGATTTCGTCTGGTTCGCTTGATTTTCGGCCGTATTCTTCCCTTCCGACTGGCCGGCGGGCTTTGATTTCGTCTGGCCCGAGGACTTGCCCGCAGGGGCGGAGGACTTCTCGCTGGCCGCGGAAGCCGTCTGATTGCCCGTGGACGGGGCCTGCTGCTCAGAAGCCTTTGCTCCCTCCTTCTGGCGCTGGGGGAAGATCGAGTCCCGGGAGGTCACCGTGCTGTCCTGCTGCGCCTCCTCGGCAAAGGCATGGCAGAGGGAAAAGGAGATCAGGAGGGCCGCCGAAAGGGAAAGTGCGTTCCTGCAAAGCTTCAAAATGCGTTTCACCGTGGCCCCCTCATTCAGACTTGTTTTCCCGCGACGCGCTTGACTTTTCGTCCAGCATGCGCTGCAGCTGGGAGGCGCGGAGCTTGAGCTCCAGGAGCTCCTGCTCGGTGATTCCCGCCCGTACGGCGGCGGTGGACGTGCCGCTTTCGGCCCCCGACATCGTGGCCTGCTGCCGCGCCATGTCTGCCTGAGCCCGGGCGGATTCAGCCTCGGCCCTTGCGGCGGCCGCCTGCTCCCGGGCGGTCTCGGAGTCGGCCTTGTATGCCGCAGCCTGTGCCCGCGCGGAATCGGATTCTGCCTTCGCTGCCGCGGCGGCCCTCCGCTCTGAGTCGGCGGCGGCCTTCTCTGCGGCGAGCTGCCGCTCAAGCTCCGCTATCCGTGCGTTGGCCGCGTCGAGTTCCTTCCGGATGGTGGCCAGGTCGGCCCCCTCCAGGCCCTTGAGCTGGCGTTCGTAGTTGGCCTTCTGTTCAAGGAAGCGCTCGTTGTTTGACTTGAGCAGGTCCAGGAGCTTCTGCTCCCGCTCCCGCTGGGCGATGGCGTCTATCCGGTACTTTGCGTCCACGGCCTTCTTGTCGTCCGGGTACACGTCGATGATTCGCTGGAACAGCCCTTCGGCCATCGGGAAGTTGTAGTCCTCGTAGAAGCAGTCCGCTATCCAGTAGAGGGCGGACGGATAGACCGGGCTCTTGGGGTTGTCGTGGCAGAAGTCGCTCAGGACCATGACGGCCTGGTCGTTGTCGCCCTTGTAGTGCAGGGCCTTGCCCTTCTGATAGTTCACGTTGGGAAGGAGGGGGCTGTCGGGGTAGCGCGTGGCGAACTCGTTGCAGTCGCTGATGGCGGAATTGAAGTCCTCGCAGTACATTTCGCTCATGATGAGCATGTAATGGACGTCGCTGTTGCCGGTCTCACCCGCGAGGGCCTCCCGCAGGAGGATCGTCGCGTTGGCATAGTCCCTGCCGTTGTACGCGTCCAGGCCCTCCGCGAGGACCTGCTCCCACTCGCCCTTTCCGTATGCGACCGTCTCGACGGGGATGTCCCTGTCGAATACGGCAGCCGCATGAGAAGAAACAGGAACGAATGCACAGACGGAGCTCCAGGCTATGCAGGCCGCCGCCCTCAGTTTGACCACTTCAACTCTCCCTTGAAAAACGAGGAGCCGGACACCACGATGTCCACCCCTGCGTCAAGGAGAGGCTGCAGCGTGTCCGGGTTTACTCCGCCGTCGACGGAAATAAGGAACGAAAAGTCCTTTTCCCTCTGTATATCGGCAAGTTTCCGGACTTTTTCAAGCGTATAGGGGATAAGTTTCTGCCCGCCCCAGCCGGGGTTCACGGTCATCACGAGGACGATGTCCACGAAGGGGAGCAGGAGCTCGATGCTGTCGATGGGGGTGGCGGGGCAGAGCGCGATTCCGGCCTTCTTTCCCGCCTGGTGGATCATCTGCACGCAGCGGTCGGCGTGGGCCGTCGCCTCCTGGTGGAAGGTGATGCAGTCGGCCCCGCAGTCGATATAGGACTGTATGGAGGTCTCGGGCTTCTCCACCATCAGGTGCACGTCGAACGGCAGGTCCGTCACCCTGCGGATGGACCGGATGACCGGCTCGCCGAAGGTCACCTGGGGAACGAAGTGACCGTCCATCACGTCGATGTGGACGAAATCCCCTCCCCTTTCCTTGATGAGCCCCAGGGACGAGGCCAGGTCGGCGAAGTCCGCCGAAAGCAGGGACGGTGACAGGAAGCGCGTTTCTTTCATACGGACATTCTAGTGAAAGGCAGGAAGAATGTAAACACGGGCAGGTATATCCCTCTATGGGAATCTTTCGTTGCCAGATGCATACAACATAAAAACGTATTCCCGCGGGGGCTCCC
>CAMJAJ010000003.1 GCA_946403565.1 uncultured Treponema sp.
TGCAAAAAAACTTTAACGGATGGATAAATGAGCATAGCGGTTGTAAAAGGATTTCTTGCTGCGTTCTTGTATTCTTATGTGAACCGGGCATCAGGGAGGGACTCCACCTTTACGTCCGGGCAGGGGGCGACATGCGCACCATCGGCAGCCGGGAGATGTCATGGAACTCCTGTATGATTCTGAGCTTGTCCTCCCGGGAGCACTTGCACTGCACGGCCCAGAAGCCGTCGTCAACGGTTCCTGCACACGATGTCGATCCCCGTGTCCTTGCCGCCGAACTCGCCCCACTGCCAGACCTCGCTCAGGGTGTTCCTGTATTCGGGCTTTGTCTTGAGGCAGGCCTGCATCAGACGCTCGAACCTGTCCCCCTTGTCGCGCTCCGAGAACGATGCGGAGCGGTATCTGCCGATTATGCGGTCAAAAGCGGTCTTGTCTTGGGAATCACTCAAGTTAAGCATAGGCGGATTATATCACAAATCTGCCTCCTATACAGAATCGAAGCTTGTAAAACGGTATAAATGGGTGTATACTGGATTTGTTAGGAGAATACAATGGACATACGCTATTCAACGGGCAAGGAGCCCTTCAAGAGGATGACGACGGAGGAGCTCAGGCAGGAGTTCCTCGTGCAGGACATATTCAGGGCGAACGACGTGTCGGCGGTGTACTCGCACATCGACCGCATCGTGACGATGGGCGCGATGCCGGCGGGCGAAAAGCTCGACCTCGCAAAGAACATAGACCCCATGAAGGATTTCGGCGTCAGCTACTTCCTGGAGCGGAGGGAGCTGGGAATCATCAACATCGGCGGAACGGGAGTCGTCGAGGCGGACGGCACCAGATACGAACTGAAGCACTACGACGCGCTCTACCTGCCCTGCGGAACCAAGCAGGTGCTGCTTGCAAGCGCGGACGCAAAGGCCCCGGCAAAGCTCTACATGAACTCGACCCCGGCCCACCATGCCTTCCCTGCCAGGCTCATCAGCTACGACGATGCAAAGCACGTCCACATGGGAAGCCTCGCGGAAAGCAACGAGCGGACGATAAACCAGTACATCCACCCGGACGTACTGGACACCTGCCAGCTGTCGATGGGCCTGACCCATCTGGAGGAAGGCTCGGTCTGGAACACGATGCCCGCCCACACGCACGAGCGGCGCATGGAGGTCTACTTCTACTTTGACATAGAACCGGACCAGGCGGTCTTCCACTTCATGGGCGAGCCCCAGCAGACGCGGCACATCATCATGCACAACGAGGAGGCCGTCATCAACCCGAGCTGGTCCATCCACTCGGGCTGCGGCACCAAGAACTACACCTTCATCTGGTCGATGGGCGGAGAGAACCGCACCTACACCGACCAGGACCAGGTGAAGACGCCCGACCTGCGCTAGGCAGGCAGCGGGGCGGCCCGGAGTCCAGCGCGCGCCAGCAAGCTGCCCGCACCAGACCGACCGGCCGCCCGAACTCAGCAACCTATTTGGTCCCCTCCGGCGGCTCCAGCTGGGTCCAGGAGGAGGCCTTGAAGATTGAATCGCGGACGAGCCACCACTCGTTGTCGCGTATCGTGTAGCGGTAGCTTCCGTTATCGACCGGCCGGTGGGCATCGCTCGCGGAGATGATGACGCCGTCCTCCTTGAGGGGGCGCGTGTCCAGGGGAATTTCCTTGCCCGTAAAGGGGTTCACCGGATGCTCGACAAGGCCGCCAAGCAGCAGGGAGGGCGCATCCGCATTCGTCATGAACGTCTCCCTGTCGTTTACAAAGGGAGTCCCGTCGCCAAAGTCCTTGAACATGAGGAGGGGGTGGTAATGCCCCCGTCCGTGGTAGTCCCCGCCGGTTATCCTCCGGTCCAGGGCCGGATCCTCCTCAATCGCGAGCTCCTCCTCCCTGCAGCCGTGGTCAGAGGCGATTACGATCCGCGTGTTCTCATACACGCCCTCGGAACGCAGGTAGTCGAACCAGGCCGCCAGCATCCTGAATGCGGCCACCTGCGGGGGGTATGCGTCCCAGTCATTGAACAGGGACGTTCCCCAGTCCGTGACATTGTCCACGGGGATATAGTCCGGGGCCTGCAGGAACTCGGAGCAGTGGGTGATTTCGTTGACCAGGCTCATGTAGCGGCCGCCGTCCGTCTCTGAAATGCTGGTCAGCTCCTTCAGATAGTCCAGCACGGAATAGGAGTCTATGAATTCCTTCATGTCCCTGTAAGGGGCCGTGGTCCAGTAGCTTCCGTTCTTATAGACGGCAGCCCGCATGCAGACGGGGAAGGCGCGGAAGAAGCTGAAGAACAGCAGGTTCCGGTCCAGCATGTTCGTGCGCGGGTCCGAAAGGCCGCCCGTATTCTTTTCCTTATACCACAGCTCGCTGTACACCTCCTTGGTCTGGCAGGAGCGAATCGAAGGCGCATACGGCTCTATGAAGGAAGTGTCGCAGTAAAGCGAATAGTTGCCGTACTGGGGGTCCGCAATGACGGAAGAAAAGCCAAGCTGTTCATGCAAGATTCGGGCGAGCAGGAGCTGGGACTGGTTGTTCTTTTCCGCCAGCGTCTCCCCTCCCCTCCGGTTCATTTCCACCGGCGTGTATTCATACCCACCGAACAGCGGCGGAAGCCCCGCGAGCGTATGCGCGTTGAAGGAGACGGCATTGTCGTAGAGGGTAAAGCCGGAGAAGGCGTCCCGCAGGGCAGGGAGCTCCTTAAAAATCTCCTCCACATATTGCGGCTGCGCCCTGTCCAGCATTATCAGGACGACATTCGGATGGTTCCTGGACAGCTCAAAGACCGGCCGAACCGCATCGACCTTCACCTGCTCCACATGCGCCCGGTACGCCGTATATTCAGAGCGCACCTTCAGCATGGAAACGAGGGAAAAGGCGGCGAGGGCGACAAGGAGGACCTTGGAAAGCCCTGTGTACAGGGCCGCCCGCCCCGTCCGGAACAGGAAGAGCAGCCCGGCGGCAATGGCCAGCAGGACAAGGACGTTCACCAGCGAGAAGAGCGAGACGCTTCTAAAATCGACGACATTCAGGAACTCCAGCGAGGGCGATACATCCCCGTAGTTTCCTGGGAAGGCATAGGCGTTGGCAAGCGAGGCAAGCGCAAGGACGGCGGCAATGAAGGCCATTTCCTTCTGCACCTTCCCATTTCCCTTGAAAAAGAAATAGATGCAGGCCGGCCAGAACACGAACAGGCCCAGGGCCTGCATGAAGCACACGGCGGCACTGCGGAGGGGATTCGCATAGTTCATGATGGCGGAAAACTCGACCGTCGAAGAGGAAAGGAGCGCGGTGGGAAGCGCGATTCCGTTCAACAGGCAGAGCACCAGGCAGGAGAAAAAGAAGACGGATGACCGTTCCGTTCCGTCCAGCTTGAGCGCAGACAGCACAGACAGCAGCCAGCGGGACAGCCTTCCCCTCCCCGCTTCCGGGCGGCCCGCCTTCTTCTGCCGCCAGCGTGCCCAGAGGTTTTTCAGGAGCGAAAAGATGTTGTTGTAGGTCCAGTAGAAGACCAGGCCCGACGGGGAGCGGTAGAGCAGGACCAGGAAGAGGGCCGCCAGCAGGTACACCTGCAGCTTCTCCCGCACACCGCGCCCCTTGGTATAGATGGCACCGGAAATGCAGTTGACCAGGGTCATCACGATCGGCAGGATGTTCAGCGTGAAATGCGGCAGCACGATCAGGGCATCGCAGCGGCCCAGGTTCTTCACAAAGAGGAAGCCCTCGTCGTTCAGCGTCTGCAGGTTGGAGAGGTACTGGTAGGCGACAAAAAAGAAGGGGAACTGCAGGAGGATGGAAAGAGAGGAAAGCAGACCTGACAGCGGGCTGTAGCGGTTCTGCGCATAATACTCGCTGAGCATCAGGAAGCGTTCGTCCCCCGAAAAGCTTTTCTTGATATGGGCAATTCCCCGTTCCATGGCCTTCTGCTTTGCCAGCACCTTGTCGCGGAGCGAATCGGCAACGTTGTATATGGGCAGCAGCACAAGGTTCACGGCAAGGCTCATGCAGATGATCGCAAGCCCGTCACGCGCAAGCAGGCGGTATGAGACGGCATACACCAGCTCCAGGAACAGATGGATGGGATACAGCACGACCGTATAGAAGAACATTCCGATGGAACTCACTGCTGGGCCGCTCCTTTCCTCCGTTTCCATTCAGCAAGAGGTATCCAGTTTGACTCCACATAGATGTCCGCGCTGACGTGAAAGGCATCGTCAAGCGACAGGTCGAAGGCCGTCTTGCCACGCAGGTCCTCGGCATCGGTATCCTCGTTCATGCCATACACATTGATGCCGCCGTCCTTGTCCGCACGGAAAGCAGTTCCCGTGAAGGGATTCACGGCAGGGATGTCAAGTCCCCCGATGGAAAGCAGGGGAACGTCCGCGTTCGTCATGAATTCCATATCGGTCATCAGATTCCCGCTGGAATCAAAATCCTTGAACAGGAGCAGGGGGGTATAGCCCGCATACGCTCCGTTCGGTGTAAAGCCGGGCGCCAGGGGATACACGCCGTTGTCCCCGTGGTCACTGACGATGATGATCCGGCTGTTGTCGTAGGCGCCGTTCGCCTTCAGATAGTCAAACCATTCGCCCAGCCGCAGAAGGGCTGCACAGTCCACTTCATAGAGGCGCAGGTCAAAGCAGCGGTCATTCTCATGCCATTCAAAGGAAAGCTGCATATCCGGGGAGGGTTCAAAGCGGGCGTTGACCGGACGGAAGCCCTCAGCCGCGTCATCCTTCAGCAATATCGGTTCGTGGGTCGCCTCATTCGCAAACAGGACGTAGCTGTCGCCCCCGTCATCGAACGCCGTCAGGTCGTTCATATAATAGAGGCTGCTGTAGCTGTCGACGAAGGCATTGAAATTCTGGTTTCCTTTTCCCCGGTGGTAATAGTCGCCGTCATGGTAGTAGACCTTGCGCAGCGGCGGATAGAGCATCTGCATGAGGCAGAAGCGGGGTATGGCGTCACGCGCGTTCTCATCGGCCACCGCCCCGCCCTCGCCAAGGAAGTCATCCGGATGTTCCCTGATATAGCGGGTGGCCATCAGGCCCGAGACGTTCATCGCCCGGATATCCGGATATGGCGCGAAGGGCGCAAGGCTTCCGCTGTTGTAGTCCATCCACGGGGGATCGGTGACGGTGACCCGCCATCCCGATTCCGAAAAAAGACGGGGCAGCGCGAGCATGGCCTCGTTGTGCTTGTCCTTGAGCAGCTGGCCGTCCCGCCGGTTCATCTCCTCGGGGGTATACTCGTAGCCGCCGTAGAGGGCGGGAACGCCTTTGACCGTATGGTTGGAAAACGAGAGGGTCTCCCGGTAATAGACAAAGCCTGAGAACGAGTCCCGCAGGGAAGGATAATCCTGCATGATGTAAGGGAGGAACGGACCGATTGCCCGGTCCAGGAAAATCACGATGACGTTCTTCCCTGTCCTGGTAAGGGGAAACACCGTCACCCCATCAGGGGCGGCGTCGGTGACTGAGTCCGCGGCGTCCCCGTCTGGATGGTCGGCACGAGCTGCGGCGAGATCCAACCCGGCGACATGCGCCCCGATGATGCCCGCCTCCTCCCTTGTCCGCGCATACTGCCTGAACCGGCCCTGTATGTGCGTGCAGCGGACAAGGCCCAGGAAACAGAGGCCGAGGCAGAGGACCAGCATGGCCGGGATGAGCAGCCGCACCCGCTTGATCCGGAACAGCAGCACAAAGAGCAGGACGATGAGGACAAGGGAGACAACCGGCGCAAGCAGCAGGAAGGGATGGATACCCCTCAGGCCCTTGGAGCTGTCCAGCATGCCCATGATGCTGACGATTCCATACTCGCTCTTGAACACGAATGCGTTCAGGACGGCGCAGACCGCGGCAATGAAGAAGCTGACGGACAGGCAGGCGCGGCCGTTCGGCGGGGCAATGAAGTAGAAGCAGGAGGGCCAGAAGACGAACAGGCCCGCCATCAGGACAAGGGAGGAGCCGACATACGGCAGGGGGCTGTCCGTTGAACCGAGGAAGGAAAAATCCTCAGGCGACGAGGCGACCATGCAGGCCGGGAGGGCGAAGCCTGCCAGCAGGGCAAGGCAGAGGGCGGAAAGGATGAAGAGGGGGCGGAAGCCTTTCCGTTCCATCAGGGCAAAGGCCCTTTCCCGCCGCGCAAAATAGGCCGCCAGCATCCGCAGGAGGAGCGGCAGGCAGAAGATGACAAGGCAGAGCGCATACACCACGAGCTTCTTGGGCAGGGCCGTATGGTGCTTGATGAACATGGTGTAGAGCGCGGCGACAGCCGCCATGAGGTCCAGCAGGATGCATATCAGTACGATGGGCCGCCGCAGATATTTCCGGGCAAGGTTCTTGCACAGGCCGAACAGGTTGTTCAGCAGCCAGTACAGCACCAGGCCGGAGGGAGAGGCATAGAGCAGCAGCAGGAAAAGGAGGGCCAGGACATAGATCTGTATTTTCTCGCGGACAGGCGAATCCTTGGCATAGACTGCCCCCGAAAGGATGTTGACGAGCGTCATCAGGACGGGCAGCAGGTTCACCGGCAGGGTCCCCACGTGCACCAGCGCATCGGGAAGCCCCAGGTCCCGGATAAAAAGCCAGCCCGAACCGGAAAGGTCGGGACAGGACGAGAGGAAACGGTAGGCGGCGATAAAGAACGGAATCTGGATGAGGATTGAAAGCGAGGAAAGCAGGGGACTGAAGGGGCTGTAGCCATTCTGCCGGTAGTACTCCCCCAGCATGAGGAAGCGCTCGTCGCCGGTGAAGGTCCTGCGGATGTGCCGGACACCCCGGGCCAACGCCTTCTCGCGTGCGACGGACCGCTCATGCAGCGAGTCCGCCAGGTTGTAGACCGGCAGGGTTGCAAGGTTCACCGCAAGGCTGACGAACACGATGGCGCCTCCGTAGTGGAAGAGGCTGAATTTATCAAAGGCAAAGTAGAAGAGCGACTCAATCACCGACTCAAGCGGAAGCACGATGACCGCATACAGGAAGCTCAGCATGTTCCACCCCGCCTGCCAGCAGGCGCCAGCAGCAGTCCCCGCACCATCAGCACACTCCTATGGAATGCATGTACTCCCGGAGTATGCCGGTGAAGCGCAGCATCTCTTCCGGCCGTATGTCACCCATGTTCGCAATGCGGAAGGTGTCGATGTTCCCCAGCTTGCCGGGGTATATCGTAAAGCCCCGCTCCCTGGCGTAATCGTGCATCTCGTCAAAGCGGTAGCGCGGGGTCTCGGGAATCAGGATGGCCGTGATGAAGTGCGACTGCTCCTCCTCCTTGACCAGCATCTTCAGGTTCATCTGCTTGAGCGCGGCGACGAGGATCTTCCAACATTCCGTGTAGCGGGCGAAGCGATTCTCCACCGTCTCCTGCCGGGTCTCGAGTATCGCCTGCCGGAGGGCGTAGAAGGTCTGCACGGGCGGAGTAAAGCGGGTCTGACCGGTCTCGTTGAAATAGCGGTACTGGTCATACAGGTTCAGGTAGTAGCTCCGCATGGGCCAGTCCTTCTGCTTCTCCAGTTCGCTTTTGCGGCAGACGACAAAGCCGATTCCCGCCATACCCTGCACGTGCTTATTGCTCGTCGCCGAGGCGAAGTCTATGCCGAGCGCGTCCAAATCCATCGGCATGCCGCAGTATGCGCTGACCGCATCGACCAGGGTGACAAGGCCGTAGCGTTTGGCAAGCGGACAGATCTTCTCCAACGGATTCAAAAGCCCCGTGGTCGTCTCATGATAGACAATGGCGAGGCTGCTGTAGCGGCCGGACTTGAACGCCGCCTCAAGCTTTTCAAGGTCAAGCGGCTCGTAGGCGCTTCCTTTGAACACATCCATGTCTATCTTGTACACGGAGGCAATCTTTGCGAGCCTGGCCCCATACGAGCCGTTGTCCACCACGAGCAGCTTACCCCCCGGAGGCACACAGGACGCGACCATCGCCTCGTCCGCCCCCGTCCCGGAGCATCCGAACATCACCGTCGCATAGTCCCGGGGGTCGGCGACAAAGCTCGTCAGCGCCTCGGCGCACCAGCCCATCAGGGAACCGAACTCCGCTTCCCGGGGACAGATGTCGGGACAGACCTGGGCATATTTCACGCTGTCGCTCGTCGTAGAGGGACCGGGGTTCAGGAGGACTTCCCGCCGGACAGCCAGCAGGGACTCGTTCTCCTGTATACGGGGCCACACCTGCCGTACCGCCCGCTCCAGCATCGCCTCGTCGTCCATCTCTGCCCAGGCATAGTATGCGAGCCGCCGCACGTAAACGGGGCTTTCCTTGGATACCTGCTCAAGGACATTCTCGTAGTCTATCTTCTTCAACGCCGGGTCGCCCGCATAATAGGCAAGCATCCGTTCAAGCGTCGTCTTTCCAATCTTTGATATACCGACCAGTTCCGCAGTCCGCTCCGCTCCTGCCCCTGGACCAAGCACACGGTCCCTGTCCTTCCCTACCCCACGGAGGATTCCGTCGCCATCGCAGGCAAGGTACACCTCGTCCCCGCTTCCGGTCGCGCCGGAGGCAAGAATCACGTCGCGCCTCGCGTCGTTCGCAAGCACGCCCAGCCCCGCGGAATCATAGATGATATCGCTCTCCAGCAGGAAGAAGTCCCCATTCACGAGCGGGGCGCACACTGCGAGCGTCCCCATGCTGGACGTGGCGGCATAGTCGTCGTTGCGGACGGTCCTGATACAGGGGTAGCGTTTCGCAAGCTCATCGTAGCAGGACGCGCAGTGGCCCGTCCCGATGATGATCTCCTCCACCCCGGCGGCAATCAGCTTCCGGACCGACCGTTCCACGATGGGAACGCCATCTATCTCGATAAAGCCCTTGGGCATCTCCTTGGTCCTGCCGCCAAAACGGGAACCGAGTCCCCCTGCAAGAATAACAGCCTGCCGAATCATAATGACCTCTCCTTCTCCTCGATATAATCCAAGACCCGAACCGCAGCCTCGCCCCGGTTCGCCCATGCCTCATTCCGCACCGCGTCTATTCCTTCCTTGAGCGCAGGACTTGCGGCCGTCTCCGCGACCAGCTCCCCGATGCGGTCAAAGTCCTTTTCGTCAAGCTCCACGCCGAGCTTGGGCAGGGCCTCAAAGGTCCACAGCTCATGGTCCAGCCACCACGCGTCGTAGGGGTCCTTGTTGAACACCTCAGGTTTCGCATAGATGACCGGCTTGCCGAACACAAGGGCATAGTCAAAGATGACGCCGGAAAAGTCCGTAATCATCACGTCCGCCCGGTTCAGGATGTCAAAGTTGTCGTTGTCATAATTCCAGCTGACGTTGGCGCAGTCCTTGTAGGAATCCGCAAGGGAATCCAGCAGCTCCTTTTCGGCCGTCAGGGACTGCGGGTGCGGACGAATCACGATGTCGAGCCCGCTTGCGGCAAGCGGGTCAAGCAGGCGCTTTCCGTACACGCTCAGGATGCCGCTCTTTCCCCATGACGGGGCGACGAGGACACAGGTGCGCTCGTTGTGCGGACGGGGCGACGACTCCAGGCGCGCCCTCATGCTGTCCAGGAAGGTGCAGCCCACGGTCACCAGTTCCTTCTCGGCCTGGCCACGGAGCTTCTCCAACGCACGCACGTCCTTTCCCTGATAGTCACCCGTGAGCAGGACCGCATCATAATGGTCAAGCGCGAACATCCGGTATGTCGTCAGGTCTCCCGCAAGGTGGGGTATGTGCACGTAGCAGGACACATCCCGGCTCCGCTTCCACTGGAGCACGCCCAGTCCGGGCGTCGTGGCGAGGACTATGTCCGCCTTCAGGAAATTCAGCTTCGCAAAGCCCCGGTTCCCCTCGCCGATGAACTCTGCCTTGACATGGCCGTATGGCGCGGACAGGACGGGGTCGTCCGGCGACTGCGTGTAGTAGACCAGGTCAAGGCCCCGCCGCTCCGCCTCATCACAGATGGGCTTGAACACATTCCAATAGCGCTTGTGGTCGCTGTAGATGACGACAGGCAGCCGCTTGCCGTCGCTTTTCTTCGCCCTTCCGCCCGAAAGCAGGAACTTCAGCTTCACGGACAGTGCCCTGACGGAAAAGACCAAGGCCGCCGCAAGTCCAATGAGCAGCGAGAACAGCATGCTTCCCGTACCGGGATCTATGTAAAGGAAATTCATTTTCCCACTCCTGCAACAGTGATGTTCTGGGCCTCCAGGGCCTTCCGGGTCTCCTCGTAGACTTCGGAAGACGATGGCCGGCCCCAATTCCCAGCCTGAAGGATATCGTCATGGATGGAATACCAGGTATCTTCGTCAACCGAGAAGGCATGCAAAGCCTTGTTGGGCAAGGCCCTGGACCCCCCCGTATATTCCCCGTAGACAGGCGATTTCAGTACAAGCTTCGTGATGTCATTCCCGGTCGCCGGATTGACGGGCTCATCGATCAAACCGGAAACCGCGATAGAAGGCACGTCAGCATTCGTCATGAACGTGGCATCGACCTTCAGCCGCCCCGTGGAGCCGAAGTCCTTCACCAGAAGCAGGCAGGCAAGCTCATCCTTGGGCAAATGGGAATAGCCTTCGACATTGTCGGTTATGTCGCCGCCGCCATGGTCCGCGCTTATCACGATCCGCGTGTTGTCGTAGGCGGCATGCTCCTTCAGGTAGTCAAGCCACTCGCCAATCAGCCGCAAGGCGGCCATGTTCACATAGTAATGGTTGTCAGCAGCATACCGGGACGGGCTTTCCTGCGTGACAGCAGGGACAGGGATATACTCCGGCGCCTGGAGGACATTGGGACTGTGCGTCAGGAGGTTCACCATAAAGACAAAGCTGTTCCCGCCGTCGGCCACCTGCGTCAATTCCGGAAGATAGTCAAGGACGGAATAGCTCTTTATCGTCGTATCCAGGGAGACCTCATTCGAACCATCCCCAGACAGCCGTTTGGACACCGTCGCCTTGTTAAGCGTATAGAAACTGATCAGATAGCTGCCTTCCTCATACAGCTTCGGCCTGATGAAATTCGGGCAGCCCCTGAGGACGCTGTAGGACAGCAGGCGCTTCCTGTCGGTCTCCAGCTGAAAGCTGGACCCTCCAAAGCCATGCTCCTTGCCCCAGGCGTTGGCATACACCCCTTCGGTCACGACCGTCTTTATCTGTTCCGGAAAGGCATCCATGAAATAAAAGCCGTCCTTCAGGTACTGGGCGATCGGTATGTCCGTCACAAGCGCAGAATAGCCGTTCCGTGCGAAAAGCCGGGGCAAAAGGGATATCGCCTCCTCAAACTTCTGATACATCGGCACGGTATCCCGCAGGTTCATGACAGGCGGAACATACTCATAGCCGCCGAACAACCCCGGCGCTCCCGCCACCGTTCCATAGCTGAAGGACACCGTGTTCGGGTAAAAGGTGAAACCGTCATACTGCTCGTAGAGCTTCGGATTCTCCCTGAAACATTCCTCCAGATATACCCCGGTCGCCCTGTCCAGCATTATACAGAAGACGTTCTTTCCAGTCCTTGACAGCGTGAACACCGGCTCAAGCTCCTCCACGGAGTCGTTCACGACATTCCTCCTGAGCACGGCAATGGCGGTGTCGTATCCGCGCTTGGTCTTGCCGCCTTCCACAAGGGCATGCCCCAAAACGGCAACGTTGAGGACGAGGAGGACGGAAAGGGTGGCCTTGAGCAGTCCTTTCCGCACGACTACGGCCACCAGCAGCGCGACGAAAAGCAGGGACAGGAGGTTCAGCAGTTTCATACCCCCGCCCGTTTCAAACACGGTGTCCTTCTCATACACAAGCAGGTCAGAAAGGATTCCGTAGTCCGCGGAAAACGCATAGAAGTTCAGCAGGGCAGAAAAGAAAAGGATTGCCGCAAGGGCTGCCATCGGCAGCCGGTCTTTTTCCGCGGACACCTTGTAGATGAAAAGCGGCCAGAGGAGGAAGAGGCCGGCAGCCTTTACCAGCGTGGGCCAGTAGAGGCGGAAGGGCGAGCTGTAGCCTTCCAGGAAAGAGAAGGCCACCGGGTCTGACCCCAGGACGCCCAGCGGTATCGTCGCACCCACAAGCAGCAGCAGGCCCAGGCAGGAAGCAGTGAAGATGCGGTCCGACAGCTTTCCTTCCGATGCCACCACGCGCCTGGCAGCGACCGGCAGCCCCTTTACCCGCCCCCAGAAGACGCATGCCAGGCAGACCGCCAGCGTGAAGGCATACAGGACGAGCTTCTTGAACAGGTGGGCACGGGGCTTGAAACATGCCATGTACAGGCAGAAGGCCACGAGCGCGAGGCACAGGAGGCTTTTGCACCAGGCCTTGGGATTCCTGCGTCCCTGTATGAAATTCTTGGCCAGCGAGAAGAGATTGTTCAGCGTCCAGTAGAACACCAGGCCGCTCGGAGAGCCGTACAGCAGCACGAGGAACACGAGGGCAAGGGCATAGACCTGCACCTTCTCGCGGACCGGGGCCGTCCTCGTATATATGGCCCCGGAGACCAGGTTTATCGCCGTCATCAGGATGGGGAGCAGGTTCAGCCGGATGGAAGCGAGTCCGACCAGCGCGTCCGGCTCCTTGAGGTCTGCAATCGGCCCCAAGCCCACACCGGCAAGCTCCGGGCAGCCCGACAAGAAGTTGTATGCCGCCATGAAAAACGGAATCTGGACAAGGATGGACAGGGAGCTGCGAAGGGCGTACAGGGGGCTGTAGTGGTTCTGCCGGTAGTATTCGGAGAGCATCAGGAAACGCTCGTCCCCGCTGAAGGCAGCCCTTATGTGGGCGACGCCCGCGCGCATCCGCTTCTGGAGCTCCCGCTCCTCCAGCTGCCGGGCATCGGCGGCGTTGTAGATGGGAAGGGTCAGGAAATTGACAAGCAGGCTCACGGAGACGATTGCCATCGGAACGCCTGCCGCCCCCGAGAAGAAACTCCTAAAATAACAAAAGGCTGTCTCAAGAATATATTCTATAGGCTCCACGGCGAGGGAGTACAGAAAACCTACGACTTGAACCATACCACACAATAGCACAACAAACGGTCTTTTTCAACCATAATGGATAAATGGATAGAAGCGAATGGAAATAAGCGCGGCATGAGCACCAATTTTTTATAGACAATATCAACAAATCTCGTTATAATGGTTTTATTATGGATGACTCAGAAACGACGCTGGTGATAAACCCGATGCAAGACATTGCGAAGCTCAAGGCCCTGGCCTCGGAGCCCAGGCTGGAGATGCTCAACCTGACAAGGGAAAAGACGCTTAACATAAATGAGATTGCCGAGGAGCTCAAGCTCCCCCAGTCCACGGTGGCGACCCACATAGCGATCCTGGAGGACGCGGGGCTCATCATAACCGAATCCGTGAAGGCGAAGAAGGGCAACCAGAAGCTCTGCCACCCCTCCTTCCGGGACATCCTGATCCAGTTCCCGGACAAGCAGAACGGGGAAAAGAACTATACGGAGATTGAGATGCCCATCGGCATCTTCACGGACTGCAAGGTGACCGCCCCCTGCGGAATGTGCTCCTCGGAGAAGATAATCGGCCTCCTGGACATAGCGGACTCCTTCCTGAACCCCGACCGCATGAAGGCCGGGCTGCTCTGGTGCGGTTCCGGCAGCTTTGAGTACAAGTTCCCGAACAACACGATGTACGACCCCAAAAAGCTGTCCAAGCTGGAAGTAAGCATGGAGCTTTCATCGGAAACCCCGGGAACCAACGCCAACTGGCCGTCGGACATAACGCTCTGGATCAACAAGGTGGAGGTCGGGACCTGGATTTCGCCCGGAGACTACGGCGACAAGCGGGGCCGCTACACCCCCCTCTGGTGGAAGCTGGAGGGATCGCAGTACGGACTTTTAAAGCATTTCGCCGTGACGGCGGAAGGCAGCTTCGTGGACGGTGAGAAGATGTCGGACGTGAAGCTGGAGGACCTGAAGATAGACGAGCACCATTCAATCCGCGTACGTGTCGGGGTAAAAGACAACGCCGAACACGTCGGCGGCATGAACATCTTCGGCAAGGGCTTCGGCAACTACGACCAAGGCATCATCCTGCGGAGCTACTTCGACCAGAATTGACGCTGGGGCCCCGGCAAGAAGCCGGTAGGCCCAGTTTCAAAAAGTCCGACAGACCCAGTTGCAAAAGTCCGGTAGGGCCAGTTGCAAAAGTCCGATAGGACTTTTGCAACTGGCCTTACTCCTCCCCGCGCGCGTCCAGGAGGGCAAGCATCCGCTTGAAGGCAGAGTCCTCCTTCTTCAGTTCCCGAGAGCCCCTGGTTATGTTGCACAAGGACATCCCGTACTTCTTCGCAATTTCCCGCTGGGTCGTACCGGCACGGAGCTCCTTGACCAGGTGCCAGCGGTTGGAAAAGTCCTTCAGCTCCGACTTGGTGAAGAGGCAGCCAAAGAAATCATAGATGAGCTTCTCGTCGCTGACCTCCGCCAGGAGCGAGCATATCTGCGCGATGGAGTCGACATCCTTTTCATGCTCCAGGTTGCTGGTGTTCCTCGTCCTCATGCTTCCTCCTACCGCTTCTCCTCGTGGTATTCCTTCTCCGTGTTGACCTGCCAGACGTTGCTGTGGTCAGCGATACCGCCGAGTATGTCCTTGACGGCCTCGAAGGAGGTGCACATGGAGTGGTCTATGTTGTTGTAGCGATGCTGGCCGTTGCGGCCCACGCAGAAAAGGTTCTCGATTCCGCTCAGATAGGCGACAAGCTCGTCCATGCGGGAATAGGTGTCGAAGTAGGCGGGGTACGCCTTCTTGACCCGCTCCACATGGGAGTCCAGCACGTCCTCGGGCCTGTCGATGAGCTTCATCTTGACCATCTCCTCTATCCCCTTGCGGGCAAAGGCCTCGTCGGTCATGGACCACATCGCGTCGCCCTCGTTGCAGAAGTACTCTAGGCCGACCCAGACCGTATGCTCCAGGTCCTTGACCAGGTAGGGGGACCAGTTGTTGTAGATCTGGAAGCGGCCCATATCCACGCTCCGGTCGTGCACGTAGACCCAGTCGTCGGGCACGATGTCCGACACCGTCTTGAGCTTGGTCCGGTTCTTCAGGTTCAGGCGCGGCACCAGGACGCCGACCGTCATGTAGTCGCGGTACGGCAGGCCCCTGGCGATGGCGGCCATGTCCTCGGGGACGTCGTTCATGCCGCCCACGAGGTCCTTGACGGGCATGGACGAGATGATGTAGTCGCCGGACTCCTCATGCTCCACGCCGTCCTTGACGTAGGTCAGGCCGGTCATGCGGCTGCCTTCCTTGCGCAGGGAAACGACCTTGGCTCCGGTGACTATCCGGCCGCCCAGCTTCTCTATCTCGGCGGCGGTGACCTCCCAGAGCTGGCCGGGGCCGAGCTTGGGATAGCTGAACTCCTCGATAAGCGAGGTCTCCACCTTGCGCCTCTTGCCCGAGAAGACCTTGGCGACCGCATTGGCAAGGACGGCCATGATCGAGAGGCCCTTGACCCGCTGCGCCCCCCAGGACGGGTCTATCTGCGAGGGGTGGCGGCCCCAGAGGTTCTCCGTGTAGCGCTCAAAGAACATCGAGTAGAGCTTCTTTCCGAAGCGGTTGATATAGAAGTCCTCCAGGGAGTTCTCCTTCCTTTTAAAGAGGCAGGACTTGATGTAGCTGAAGCCGACGACGACGGTCGTCCAAAGCCCCATGTTGACGAAGGTCTCCGGCTTGAGCGATATCGGGTAGTCAAAGAACTTCTGGTTGAAGAATATGCGGGAAACCCGGTTGCGGCGGAGCATGACGCGGTCCCCCTGCTCCGGGTCGGGGCCGCCCTCCTTCAGCGTCACCTTCCTGTCCAGCAGGATGTCGTCCTTGGACGGGGCGCCCTGCTGGGGCAGCATGCGTTCCCACCACTCGTTCACCTCGGGCACCTTGGAAAAGAAGCGGTGCCCCCCCATATCCATCCTGTTACCTTTATATGCGACCGTGCGGGAGATTCCGCCAAACTGATCCGTCTCCTCAAAGACCGTGACGCGGTAGTCCTTCCCCTTGGAAAGCAGCTCATACGCCGCCGTAAGGCCGGCAGGCCCTGCTCCGATAATCAAAACATCTTTCATAGAAACAAGAGTAGCACAAACAACAGGTATTTTCAAGGAAAAAGCCTTTTGTTTCCGTGCCAATATTGCTTTTTTTGAAAAAGCGTTGTATCCTATATAGCAACTGGCACATTTTCAGGGGTTTTATATGAGCAAGATGAAATACGATTTCACGGTGGAAAACCTGGGGGAATGCAAGATTCACTCCCCGATAGAGCTTTCCTTGGAGCACGGGACCTTCCGTGCCGCCTACGTCAAGGACACGTCCGCGGTCCGCTACCACGTCAACGTATTCGCTGACGACGAGGCCGTTCCCGATGACAAGTCCAACCTGATGGAAAAGGCTGGTCCCCGCGAGTACATTTACTTCAACCCGCAGCACGTCACGGCCGGAATCTGCACCTGCGGCGGCCTGTGTCCGGGACTCAACGACGTCATCCGCGCCATCGTCCGCTGCCTCTGGAACCGCTACGGGGTCCGGCGCATAAAGGGCATCAAGTTCGGCTACAAGGGCCTGGCCCACGACACGACCTTCCGGGCGATAGACCTGAATCCCGATATCGTTGACTCCATCCACCGCATCGGAGGAACCTTCCTCGGTACCTCCCGCGGAGGCGGCGACAAGGTGAAGGAGATCGTAGACTCCATCGAGCAGCTGGGAATCAACCAGATGTACATCATCGGCGGCGACGGAACCCAGCGCGGAGCCCTGGACATAGCGAACGAGATCGGCAACAGGGGCCTCAAGGTCGCGGTCATCGGAATCCCCAAGACCGTGGACAACGACCTCCAGTTCAT
>CAMJAJ010000004.1 GCA_946403565.1 uncultured Treponema sp.
GAATACGACTTCTACGGCATGCCGCCGACCGACGACGAGGGCCACCCCATGCACGGGCTGTACCTGTTCAAGACCGGCTTCGGCGGCAGGATCGTGCACCGGCCCGGCAGCTTCGACGTGCCGCTCAAGCCATTCACCTACAGCTGCTACATACTGGCGGAAAAGGCACGGGCATTCTTCTTCCGCACCATCGTAAAGAAACTAAAGGGCAGATGACGGTGCCGCCGGCCCCCGCTTCCTGCTGGGGACGCCGGTCACCGAGAAGCTGATGTTCTTTTCAACCGACATTCCCGGCGGAAGGTCAAGCTCCCAGAAGAAGGAGGTGAGCAGGGTCCGGGAATCCTCCCTGATGCTGCCGGAGGCATCGGGCCGCCGGAACGTGATCGTATCGGCGATGAAGCCCGCGTCCTCGTTGGTCTCGAAGTTGAACTGGAGCCTGTCGTGGCCGTCCGTGACCCGCAGGGCATAGACCCCGCCGTCAGAGCGGAAGGGCTGGGAAAGCTCCAGCCGCCGCGTGTCCCCGTCCTGCACGATCTCGCACGCATACTGGGAATCGGCCTTCTTGGGGAAATAGGTCTGCGCAAAGTTGGACTCCACGACGAAGATTCCCCGCAGGTCCTCGGTCCCGTCGTTCCGCAGGATGTACTGGATGGAGATGGCGTCGTCCAGCACCGTGTACTTCTTGAGCAGTTCGACAGGAATGCGGGAGGGGGAAAGGCCCACGCTGGAGGAGAAGAGGATCTCGTTGCGCTTGATGTCCAGCTTCTTCTCGTCAAAGAGCAGCCGTGCGAAGGCGTCCTCACCGGCGGCGAGCGAACGGCCGTACTCGGCAAAGCGCTCGGCTGAAAAGAAGTGGTCCACGAAGAAGCCCCTCGTGTAGCCGTCGTCCCTGCCGTCAAAGGCGGCCAGCCGGGAGCGGTTGGAGGCGTAGTTGTATCCCTTGGCGATGTTGTCCAGTTCCACGATCTGGGCCGCCACCCGGTTGATGACCAGGCGGAGCTTCTTCAGGCTGCAGATGTACTCGTTTATGCCGTCCCGGTTGTAGTCGTAGGAGACGATGCTGGCCCGCTGGTCAGTCCCCCGCCTGCCCTGCTTCACTTCCTGGCTCTGCCTGATCAGCTGCTCCGCCTCGTTCAGGAGCCGGAAGGCCGCCTGCCGCCGCTCCGAGGAGGCGGGCAGCCCGGAGGGGATGGCCGCGTAGTTTTCGATGCACTGCGCCTCCCAGAGCTTCTCCTTGGCAAGCTTCTTCTGCACCTTGTCGCCGCCGTGCCCCTGGGAAAGCACCATGCTTATGTACATCATCCGGTCGTAGAGGCCGCAGCTGTCCTTGTAGCAGTTCAGGTAGTCGTATATCGTGAGGGGGAAGCGGCTCTTGTTCTCACAGGACTCGAACGCCTTGCGGGCCCAGCGGGCAAGGGTCCAGTCCATGCCGGCGGGTATGTAGGCCGGTATGAAGACCCTGGCCCCCTTGAGGTAGCTCTGGGGCAGGGTAAAGCGGATACCCCGGTAGCGCTCATCATCGGGATTCTGGAAATAACCCGCCACATAGGCAAAGAAGGGGGATTGGAAAAAGCGCTTGAAGGTCGCCGTACCGAAGCTGATGGCAACGACGGGGTTTTCATCGCCGCTGACGGATTTTGCCGCAGCCTTCTGCACGCGGGCAATCCATGCGTCGGGAGACTCCCCTCCGTCAAGGTCCGGGGCCAGGGCGGAATGGATGCAGAGGACCTTCAGGCTCTTGCCCATGCAGCCGGTTATGAGCGGATAGAAGAAGCGGGAGGAGGACGGGACCAGGGTGGCGTCAAGCGCAACGTACTCCATGCCGCAGGAATTCAGGCTGGTCACGAGGGAGGAGTCCCAGACGCTCCCCGACAGGACCATACCCCTCGGGCGCTTTCCCACCAGGGACCGCATGAGGCTGTTCATCTTCTCTATCTGCGCGCTCCTGTCTATCGGAAAAAGGAGGGGCAGGATGGGGTCATGGTATGCCCGCCCCAGGAATTCCACCTGCCGCCTGGCATACAGCTCCCGCAGGATTTCAAGCGACTCCGGATGCTTCTTTTCCAGAAAGTTGAACAGGCCGCTTGAAAACGAAAAGGAGAACAGGAAGGACGGGTTGGCATAGAGGAACGAAAAGAGCGGCTTCAGGAGGCTGTCGTAGTCATCCTCTGGAGCGGACGCGGTGGAGGAAAGGTAGCCGTCCGAAGAAAAACAAAGGCAGATGTGCGTTTCGGCCATGCGTCAGCCCCGGTTGAAAATTCCATAGAGCCTACGCCAGAAGGCATAGCTCTTGGGCCGCAGGACCTTCGCGGGAGACAGGTCCAGGCTGCCGTCGAACTGTCCGCACTTGTCCTCGTAGGAGCCGTTCAAAAGGGTATAGGCGTTGCATGACACGTCCTGGGCAAAGTCCGTAGGCACGATCCGGATCAGGTTCCTGGGGCATTTGGAAACGCACTCGCCGCATCCGTCGCAGAACACGTTCACCACGGCGGCGCCGTTCACGATCGAGATGGCGTGCCGCGGGCATGCCTTCCTGCAGCTGCCGAGGCCGATGCAGCCGTACTTGCACTCCCCCTGGGTTTCAAACTGCGAGTCATAGAAGGCGCAGTCGAGCAGTCCGCCGTAGCCGGTGGCGTTGGGGTCCATGCCGTGCGCATGGGAGCACAGCACGACAGCCCGCTTGGAGATCTTCTCGCCCTTCAGCACAGGAAGGGTCTGGAACTCCTGCTCGGAAAAGAGCGGATTGGACGTGTTCACCTTCTGGGCGTTCAACGACGGAAGCAGGAGGTAGAAGATGAAGAACAGCACGCAGGCCACGCTGAACAGGACGAGGAGCATCATCAGGATGGAAAAGATCATTGTACCCCTCCAAAGAATGCGATCCTGCTGAACCAGGAGACATCAGCAAAATGCAGGGCCAGCAGGATGACCGAAATGCTGATGAGGACCAGCCCCAGCTTGTTGGAGAACTTCTTGCGGAGCATGTAGAGGACCACGATTGCGAACAGGAACGAGAACACGCAGAAACAGGAGATCAGCACCGCCTCCAGCACGGAGGTTCCCTCCGCAACGCCCAGCAGGACGGAAAGGATGGAGGCGGTGTATTCCGCCGTGCTCTTCTTGGTCGTGATTCTGACCACCGACTCTATGAAGATGGAGATGGTGGCGAACACGAGGACGGCAACGAGCGGGTATACCTCCGACAGGCGGACGGGTATGAGCACCTCGCTCGCCACCAGGTAGCTGATCGCCGTGGAGGAACTTACGCTGATGAACATCTTGAGCGCACCGTTGAAGAGCTTGCGGGGATGCTCGCTGATCGTCATGGCGCGGTTTATCCCCAGCCCGTACACGAACACCACGCTCGTGAAAAAGGTATAGTAAAAGAGCTCAAGCAAGGCCATCATCTGAGACACCTCCCACCGAGTCAAGTTTCTTGCGCAGCTGCCACATCATGAAGAAGCTGAAGAACACGAGCAGCACCGCTCCCGGTATGGACGCAAGGAAAACGCCGACGTGGACGCTCTCGCGCTGGGAAAGCAGGGTCAGGCAGACCAGCCCCTTCCTGCCGGGCAGGGTGATCGTCCCGTAGCCGAACACGTCCCGGATCAAGAAGAACACGAGCGCGACCGTGGAGAACGACAGCGACAGCCGCATGTTCTCCCGGACCTCGCCCAGGCGGTCCAATCCCGCGTCGGCCGGATGCAGGCAGGAGATGATGAAGGAGGAGACGGCCGGAAGGTATATGGCGAACGAAAGCGTCAGGGCCATAAGCGGGGAATACAGGGCGAGCAGCTGCTTGAAGATGATGCTCTCGCACAGCAGCATGGCGGCGACGAGCACGGAAAGCAGGTCGTCCAGGTGGACAAGCTCGACCAGCGCCCGGAAGAAGGTCAGGGAGAGCATCTGCACGTTGAGCAGGAGCACCAGCAGGATTCCGTAGGCAAAGCGGCCCGGGAAGGGAATGACCAAGGCGAAGGATGCCAGCATGTAGCTGAACACGACATCCTTCTCCATCTGATATGTCCTCATTGCTGCACCTCCTCGGCAGAAGCGGAAATGATCGAAGGCAGGCGCAGGGACCAGTAGTCAAGCAGGGAATGTTCGGTGCTGTCCAGGAGCATCCGCTCCACCCGCTTGCTCAAGGAGAGGTAGCAGAGGAAGTCCGCCCGCGCGGAAGAGCCGTCGTACAGGAACACCGCGGGAACGGGGCCGACCATCGTCGTCAGCTTTATGATGACGGCATACGAATACTTTGATCCGGACACGGTATAGGCCTGCGCGCTTACGGCGAAGGGGTTCTGCAGCTCATGCAGGCCGTCCAGCGTCACATCGCCATAGCCCCTGTCGGCAAGGGCGGCGGCAAGGCAGTCCTGCAGGCCCTTGCGGGAGGCGCCGGCCGAAAGGGCAGAAAAGGCCGCGGTCAGGGCAAAGAGGACAACGAGGAACGCAATGAAAATCCCGAACTGGACGAACTGCTTCTTGTAGGCGAGCAGCACATCGCTCGCGCCGTTCCAGTCCTGCGAGCCGTCCGGCTCTTCATCAGCCATGTTGTTCATACCGACTGCACCTCCTTCAGGGCATCAAGCCTGGGCTTGACCATTTTCTTATAGAATGACCGCATGCCGCGCATCTCAAAGCCCTGTATGACGATCGAAACGAAGTTCATCACGAGCACCACAAAGACATAGCCCACCGGGGAATTCCCATAGCCCAGCACGATGTAGGAGAAGAGGCCGGCAGCAAGGCCGTAGAACAGCCTGCCCCACGCGGTGAACGGGACGGTCCCGAACCACTGGAGGATGAAGAGCGTGGAAAAGAGCACCCCGCTCGTCAGGAAGGCAAGGAAGATGTCTCCGTACAGCTGGATTCCGGCAAAGAAGGAAATCGGCACAAAGCGGACAAGGAGGCCGTAGGAAAGGCAGAAGGAGAACGGCACCAGGATCCCCAGCATGTCGCCGGAAAAAAGGACCAGCGAGGCGACAAGGTTCAGGAGGTTGAAACGGAAGGCCGGTATGGGCGAGCCGGAATCCCAGAAGAGCGTCACGTAGCCGTTGGGAATCTCCATGCCGAAGCGGCGGAACACGTTCCGGTTCAAGAAGTCCGTGACGCCCGGGTCCATCGCGGCGACGGGGAACTGCCCCTCCCGGATCAGGCTCAGGGCGGCGTTCTTCTCGCGCAGGATGGAAAGGTCAGCCATGAAGGGCGGGAACGGACAGGCGTAGATGAAATAGGCGCCCGCGACGGCAAGGGCGACAGGGTTCACCCAGGAGGCGGCAAAGCCTTCGAAGGCATACTTGCCCAGGACCATCGCGCAGAGGCAGATCATGAAGGCGGCCAGCGGCGGATAGCTCGCCGGCAGGAGGAAGCCAACCAAGAGCCCCTGCAGCAGGGCGACCAGCAGGGTCACGGATGAAGGCCGCTTCCGCAGGCCGTACAGAAGCTCGGCAATGACCGAGGCAAGGCTGGCCGAGAGGATGACAACCAACGACGCATACGAGCGGGTCAGGAACAGCATGACGAGCTGCGGAAGCAGCAGGCAGATCATCACGGACAGCACGGTCTTGGTAGACGGCGAGACATATATGAAAGGACTTTGCAGGATTGCTTTTCGTTTCAAGCTCATACGCTCAAGGGCTCCTTGGTTAGAAGAGATATGCTTTGCGCAAGGGGTATGTGCGAAGGACAGACCGCATTGCACAGCCTGCATCCGGAACAGAGCGACGCGCCTTCGCTGAAAAATCCGTCATCCGGAGTCGCAAAGAGCAGGGGGGCGGCAAGCACGTCGGGAAACAGCTGCTCCGGGCAGGCCCGTCTGCACCTGCCGCAGCGAATGCAGGCGGTAAAATTCTGGTTGTACAGCTCGGACCGGGGGATGAAGGTCAGCGACTTGACGTACTTCGTAATCGGCACATCAAAATCATCGAGCATCGTCCCGCCGAGCATCCCGTTCACGACGACCCGCTCCGGCTTGCTCCTGAAGCCGCCGCACTGCCTGGCCAGGTCGGCCATGGTCGTGCCGTGCTTGACCTTGAATATCGCGGAGGACCTGAGGCAGGAGCCTGAGACCTCGACAAAGCTCTCGATCAGCGGCTTGCCCAGCACGATCGCCTGGTAGACATTGAAGGCCGTCCCGGAATCGACGAACAGGGACTTCAGGTTTATATCACCGAAGAACTCGGACTGCGTGTTCCGCACGTACTTCTTCACGGTACGGATGATGTTCTCCTTCAGTCCGCAGGGATAGTTGCTGTCGTCCACCTCCACCGTAAGGACGGCGAAATCGCTGACCAGCTGGTTCTCCACCACCGTCCCGCCGTTCTTGGGAAGCAGGAACACGATTCCGGATGCCTGCATCAGCGTCGCAAGGATGGAAGCCCCCTCCGCGACCTCCCGTATATGGTAGCGGCCGATGAAGCTGTCCGTGCTGCGGCTGGGGTCCTCGTCAAAGAGGCGGACGACCAGGTAGCCTCCGCCCCGCCTCCGGCATTCGACGATCTGAGAGACCAAGGAGGTGGAACCGCCGAAGGTGTTCACGACGCCCTTGGCGAGCAGCAGCTTGAGCACGTCCTCGTGCCCCACGGATTTCCACTCCCGCCGTTCCTCGCTCCGTCCAAGGAAGCTGAACGAACCGGAAAGCCGTATCTCCAGTCCCTGCCCCATGCGCCCGTTCGGCAGCCGGCACTTGACGACCGCTCCCGCGACGCCCGGAACAGGAGCGTTTATGGCGGCATCATCGCGCCCGTCGTCCTTCATCGGGAAGGCGAGGAGCTGCCCCTCCATGACCGGTTCCCCCTCCTTTACCAGGCACTTGTACTTCTTGTCGGACAGCTGGTTGAACGGAACGACCAGGGTCTTCGGAAGGAAGGGGGAGAGGCTGCTTGAAAAACGGGTCTTATATGAGAGGGCGAGCTTGCTTACGGTTTTCATGTCCTATGACCTGCTCCTGTTGAAAGAATAAAAGACCGTGCACAGCATGACCGGCACGCACAAAGAAAAGACAATGGTAATCAAATTGAAAAAGTCGCCCTTCTTCCCGCTGGCCTGGGTAGAGGCGGAATACATGACCAGCACGTCCCGGTCCTGCTCCTTCAAGAGCCGCTCGACAGCAGGATAGTCCAGGGAGCTGACCATCTTCTCCATATCCCGCCTGAAGGAGTTGTTGTAGGTCAGCACCGTCTCGTCCTTCCGCCGGATGCCCTTGTCATTCTCGTCGTAGCGGGGCAGGACCACCCGGTCGCCTTCCTGCACGGCGGCAGGGGCGGAGGAGAAGCTGTTCAGGTTGACATAGGGATAGGAAATGACCCCCCAGGCCCAGGTAAAGAAGTCCTCGGCATTGGGCAGCACCGCGCTGTCCAGCGGACGGCCGGACTCCCCGCCCGTGGAAGCCGACAGCTGGACGGGACTGGGCATGAGGATGCCGGACGCCGAAACGGAATGGGAAAACTTCGCGGAGAAGATGAAGATCAGGAGGAAGGCCAGCAGCGGCAGCAGCAGGCAGAGCAGGTAACGGGCCGTCTTCATGTACAGGATGGGAATCTGCCGCGCCGTGAATATGAGCTGGTAGTTGAACGAGCTGTTCCGGTCCTTTATGACCTTGAGCTCGAGCAGGAAGAGTATGGCGGCCGCGGCCGCGGCGGCGGCAAGCAGGGCAAGCGCGAAGCAGTCCGGCGACTGCACCATGAACAGCGCAAAGGAAATCAGGAGGAGGAGGTCCACATAGAGGTTCCTGAACACGGAGCTGACGGCCCCCTTCCGCCCCCACAGCCTGTTCGCAAGGAACACCGCGAAGAGGAAGAAGCAGCAGCCGCAGACGACCGGAAACAGGGGCCGGGAAAAGGCCAGCAGCAGGGGAAAGAGCCCCGGAAGCGCAAAATACAGCCGCTTGAGCGACACGATGCAGAGGAACACATAGACGCCAAGCACGACGAGGGGAATCAGGAAGGGGTAGCTCTCCTTGGCGTCCAGCCCCGCGTTCAGGTGCAGTTCCTTGACCAGGCGGCTGGCGGCCAGCTCGCTCTCCTTTTCAAAGCTGTCCGGAATGTAGAACAGCCGGTAGTCGCCGTCGGCATCGCGGAAATAGCCGAGCCGGTCCTCCAGGTAGGAGGAGGAGCCGACCAGCGTCGTGAAAAACTTGGAGCTGAGGGGGACGCGCTGGGACGACAGGCTTATCACGTCCCGGCAGCCCGATTCGGACAGGACGGCGAGCACGGACTCCTCCGAGGCCGCCACCGGAACGTAGAGGACACGGTAACCCTTCCAGATCTGGGAGATGGAGACATTCCGCCATGCAAAGAGAAGGACCGCGCTTATGAGCATGAAGGACATGAAGAAAAGGTTCTTTCCGTCCAGGATGCTTTTCAGAAACTTTTTCAACCTCATACCTACAGCTCGCAGAAGGCAATCCCGATGAAGAGGCCCAGGAGGCAGCCGATGGCGACCTCTGCGGGCGTATGCCCCTGGACCTCCTTTATGGGCTTGAAGTCCATGATTCCCTTCTCCTCAAGGATACGGCCCATCCTGTTCAGCTCCTTGGCCTGTATGCCGTTGGCCCGCCGGACGCCGACAGCGTCACGGATCGTAATGAGGAACAGGCCCAGGGAAAGCAGGAACACGTCGCTGTTTATCCCGGAACGGAAGGCAATCGTCGTGCAGAGGGTCGAAACCAACGCGGAATGGCTGGAGGGCATGCTTCCCGTCCGCCAGAGCATCAGCTCGAAAAGCTCCCTGACGCTATGGACCTTTCCAGAAAAGAGCTTGATAAGGGTCTTTATCAGCTGGGCACAAAACCAACTAAATACGCAGGACAAGAACACAGGATTCGAGAGAAATTGCCCTATCTGCTCCTTCGCGCTTGCCATATCTCTCTATTTTACGTTATTTAGCGCTTTTGTCTAGTGGTAACGGGGCCGTAGGGCAGGAAATTATGGAAAGGCCTGCTGACCGCAGTTGGGGTCAAGCCGCCGCATGCCCTCCCCCTTGACTAAAAATGCATAAATATACATAATCGGGCATTGAAATGAAAAAAACGTGCACGCGGCTCCCCCTTTCATCCGCCCCACGGGGCAGGGACCAGGGCTCCGGCGCGAATAACGAGGATACGACGTGAAAGAGCGGCTCTCCAGGCTGAAGACAGTTCGAAGGCTTATTAAGAACAACAGGATTGAAAGTCAAGAAGAGCTCCTGGGCTACCTGCAGAAGGACGGCTTCGACGTTACCCAGGCGACGCTTTCCCGGGACCTGAAGCTGCTCAAGGTCGGCAAGGTCAGCGATGGACACTCAGGATACGTGTACACCCTGCCCGACGACGACGAGAGGCGGGAAAGCGAGCAGATCTACGTGCAGGACTTCCTGCGCGGCTATGTCAGCATAGAGTTCAGCGGGAACATCGTCGTCATCAAGACCTTCGGGGGACATGCGGACTCGGTCTCGCAGGCCCTCGACGCCTTCAACATGGAAGAGATCATCGGCACGATAGCAGGGGAAAACTGCATCTTCATCTGCCTGCGGCAGGACGTGAGCGGCGATCAGTTCATGAAGAGCCTCAAGCACCGGATTCCCGAGCTTGAGGACGAATGAACCGCGCCTTTAGCTGAGCAGCATCGTGCACTCAGCTCAGCCGCACGAGGGCCGCAAGTTCAGCTGAGCCGCGTCTTTAGCTGAGCTGCACCAAGGCCGCATCGTGCGCCTTCAGCTCCAGGGACAGCGTGGCGCCGCCTGACAGGGGGAAGAGGTCCTTTCCCTTCCAGAGCTCGCGGACGGCATACGAGGCATCCTCCTGGATGCCGGGAACCTCCTTCAGAGAAAAACTCACCTCCCCGTCCTCGTCCGAAAGGTTGAACAGGGCCGCGTAGACCGTCTGCCCCCGGGCAGGACAGCCCCCTCCGTAGCTGATCCAGACGCACTGCCTGCCGTCCCGCATCAGCTGGAATGCCCCGTGCCCCGCTGAATGGACCGCAAGGACCTCCCTGTTCGTCAGCATGGCCTTCACCTCGCCGTCAAGCTGCGTGAGGTCCGTGCCGATCATGAGGGGGCTGCGGAAGATGCACCAGAGGCTGAGCATGGTGCGCTCCTCCTCCCTGCTAAACCTGCTGACGCGCTCCGTGCCCCAGCCCCAGCCGAGCTTGCCGAAGGGCAGCATGTCGCAGTCGGGCCAGTTGCCCCCGCCCACGTGACGCTGCCAGACCTCGCAGCGCTCGAACATGGCCTTGAGCAGCTCCCAGTCGTCCCAGAAGTCGTCGGTGATGCGCCACATGTTGGCATAGCGTTCCAGGTGCCAGGCCTTCTCTATGACGGCAGGCCCCGGACTCAGGCTCAGCACCATGGGGCGGCCGCTCCGCTCGATGGCCCGGGCAATCGCCTCCACCTCCCTTTCGGCCGAATAGGGGTCGTGCGGGTACATGTTCGTGTTGCAGATGTCGTCCACCTTCACGTAATCGACACCCCAGGAGGCATAGAGGGCAAAGATGCTGTCGTAATAGGCCTGAGCCCCCTCCTTGCCCATGTCCACCCCGTACATGTCCCCGTTCCAGCGGCTGATGCTGAAGGGGTTGGCTATCCGGTCCGCCGTCACGTCCGTCCCGAGGAGCTTCATGTGCTCGTGGGCGGCCCGGCGGGGAATGCCCCGCATGATGTGGATGCCGAACTTGAGGCCGAGCGAGTGGACGTACTCAGCCAGGGGGCCGAAGCCCTTGCCGCCCGCGCTGGAGGGAAAGCGGTTGGGGGCGGGAATCTGCCTGGAATACTCATCCAGGCAGAAATGGCTGAAGGGGATGTACTGCACGTCGGGGTTCTGCTTGCCCGCGTCGGGGTCCGACCACTGGATGTCGATGACGACGTACTTCCAGCCGAATTCCTTCAAGTTGGCCGCCATATAGTCGGCGTTGGCCCGCACCTGCTCCTCATTGACCATCGTGTTGTAGTAGTCATAGGAATTCCAGCCCATCGGCGGAAGCGGGGCGACATCGTTCTTAGAATACATAAAAGACCTCTGTTCTCAGATAACAAAAAAGGCAGCGGCAAAACCGCCGTGCGGCGCACAAAAAAAGGCACCGGCGAAAACAGCCGATGCCTTCATGAAAAGCACAAGGATGTTGCCTTACTCAACTCCACCGCTCACCCAGGGGAAGGTGGAACGATACGTCCACTTCGTCCAGTCAGGGGAGAACTCGATCTTCATCGGGGGCTTGGGAGTCATGGGAAGGACAAACTTGTAGTCGCGCTGGGTCTCGTCGCAGCGGAACTGGAGGACGACGGCCTGGTTGCCGTCACTGCCCATGGAATCTTTCTCAAGCGAGGTACGGATGTTCTTCATGTTGCTCTCGTTGAACGTGAAGATGACGGCACCCGTGCTGTGGTAGGAAAGGACAATCGTATTGTCGGTCTTGAAAGTCCAGTCCGCATCATAGGTCTCATCGACCCAGGTTCCCCGCAATGCCGAAGGGAAATCAAAAGCGAAGGCACCGACCACGCTGACGAGCGCGACGGCAAACAAAGCAAGAAGCTTCTTCATTTTAATACTCCTGTTAGAAAAGTTCTCTTTCTCCGATTCAAAGCAATTATAACACATTTTCCCGATTTGTACAGATTCCGAAGGGCTTTTTCCCCATTTTTTTCACGCGGCCGCCAGCGCCTCAGAAAGAGGCCGGCAGCGCTTCAGGAGGAGGCCGGCAGCAGCTCCGCCACGAGCTCCCGCGCGGAACGGAAGCGGATGGCGCGGATTCCGAGGCTCGCGGCGGCCTCGACATTCTCCTGCCGGTCGTCGATAAACACGGCGTCCTTCGCCTGCACCCCCTCGGCCGTCAGGATGATCCGCCAGAACTCGGGATCCGGCTTGGAGACCCCCATCAGGCAGGAGGCGTAGGTCTGGTCGAACAGCGCGTAATCGCCGTGCTCGATGTGGTTCTGGTAGTGGCTCTCGATCGTATTGGTCCCGCAGACGACGCGGTTGCCCTGCCCGCGGAGCGTCGCAATGAGCGAGCGGACCTCCTCGTCCACCACCGGGTGGAACAGCCAGTGCAGCCAGTCGGTCTTGATGTCCAGCCCGGACCGCCGCGAGAACTCCTTCCAGAACTCCTTCGCGCCTATCTTGCCGTCCCCGGCGAGCAGGAGCAGGTCATCCTCCTTCGGGCCGCCACGTCCGCAGCAGCGCAGGTAGTCGGCCTCGCTGAGTCCCAGCACGGAGCAAATTCTGGGCCGGGGATTGGCGTCGTTGGTGACGACCCCGCCCATATCGAAAATATAAAGCATATCTTGCTTACTCCTATTCAGAAACTTCAGAAACACATATCAGAAGAATTCCGCCAGCTCGGGAAAGCTGTCTATCCGCGCCATGTACGAGGAGGCGGTGCCAAAGCCGTAGGCCGCCCAGATGAAGGGAACGCCGGCCTCCGCGCAGGCGTCGCAGTCGCCCTGGGTGTCGCCGACGTAGACCGGAGCCGTAAGGCCGTTCCGCTGGATGATCAGGCGCAGGTTGTCCGCCTTGCCCCGGCCGGTGCGCCCGTAGCACTCGAAGTCCTTCACGCAGTCCGAAAGCCCCGTCTTGGAAAGGGTCAGCTCTATGTAGCCGTTCTGACAGTTGCTGACCACAAAGACCGGAATCCTGGCAGCCAGCTGCCGCACGCAGTCCACGACCCCCGGGTAGCTTATGTCGGTCGCGTTGGCTTTCAGGGCCAGCTGCTCTTCCTCGCAGCACAGGCGCATGAGCACCGTCCGCTGGGCCTCGTCCAGGTTGGGCCAGAGGTCACGGGCTATCTGCTCCATGGTCTTGCCGAACTCCTTGCGGAGGACCGACCCCTCCACCTCCGCAGCCGGGAAGCCGGACCTGGCAATCGCATGCTTCCAGGCAACGGCGACAACATCTGTCGTGTTCCAGATGGTCCCGTCTATGTCGAGTATCAAGGAGTCAAAGGCCTTTGTCTTCTTCATGATTGCCGTAGGATAGCACAAACGGGGAAAAAAATAATCCGTATCTTTAGGGAACCTCGAAAAACTTCAGTTTTGCCTTGAGGCTACGCT
>CAMJAJ010000005.1 GCA_946403565.1 uncultured Treponema sp.
GCTCGCCCCGGTCTCGTAGTCCTCGCAGTCCAGATGGTTGCCCTCTATCTGGGTCGCATAGGTCAATATCAGGTCGCCTGTGTGCTTGAGGTTGCCTGCGTTCTCGAAGTCCTTCTTCTTCTGCTCTAGCTTTTCCAGCGCGGCGGTCATCTTGGAATGGCGGGTGCTGTACCACTTTTCCGCCTGGGCCAGGAGGCTTTCCCGCGACAGGGCCGCCGCATGCTGAGAATAGAAGAGGTCCACCTGCTCGTTGAACGGAAGCCCCTGCGCCTCGGGAAGCTCGTCGAAGCTGCGCACGGGGAAGCGCTCCTGGGCGGCGGCAATCTCCTCCTCCGTGGGTATCTTTTCCTCCGGTATGAACGTGCCGCCTGTCACTTCTCCCTTCTTTGGACGGCGGAACATGCAGTCGAGGATCTTTCCCTCCGTGTCCGTCACGATGACGTTCGCCGCCCCTGACCAGAGGCGGACGTACATGAAGCAGCGGTCTTTCCAGGTGGAAAGGTCAAACTTGATGATCCGGTCCAGCCCCAGCTGGCGGCATTCGTTGATCCGCATGCCCTTTATGACCGACCGCAGGAACTCGTTGAAGCGGAGCGGCTTGTCGTTCTTGGGTGCCTTGAACCTGCTGCGGTTCATGCGGCATGCGGACGCGCCGGTGCAGATGAGCAGGTTCTCGGTCTTGCCCCTGTTGATTATCCTGAAGGAGAGCGTGCTGTAGCTGGGCTGCACGATTTCCTGAATGAAGGAGCCGGGAAGGTCGAGTTCTTTGATGATGCGGTTTATCTCGTTGCAGTTGAGCGACACGGCAACCTATTTTAATGATTTCGCGCGTCTTTTTCAATTGCCTGCCGGCGCGCGGGGGAAGTCAGATGATTGCGCCATCGCGGGCCAGCGCCTCGCCCGCCAGTATCTCGTGCATCTTCTCCGTCATCCGGCGGGTCGCGATCTGCGGCGGCAGGGCCGCATAGTCCGCGGTGTGGATGGGGGACAGGAGGCGGATGTCGTAGCGGTAGACGTCCTCCCGGTTGTATGAGAAGAGGGGGTCGTGCTTACCCAGCCCGTACTTGTCGTTTCCTCCGATGTACAGGGGCTGTATGTCGGCCCCGGTGTCATACGCGATGTGGGCGGCCCCGCGTTTGAAGGGGTTGGTGCCGTGCCGGGGGGTGCGTGTCCCCTCCGGGAATATGATGATGTTGGCCCCTTCCGAAAGCGACTGCCTGCAGTGGTCGCGCATCTGCTCGTAGCCCTTGTCGTTCACCATGTACAGCTGCCTGATGACCCATGCCAGCGGGGACCTGGTGAGGGTGCCCCGCACTATGCAGTCGGCGTTCGGGATGAGCGAGATGAGGAATACTACGTCCAGCTTGGAAGGATGGTTCGCCACCACGACCTTGGACTCCATGCGGCGGAAGGCCTCCCGGTCGCCCGCGTCAAGCCGTATGCCTCCGAACAGCTGCAGGGCCGCCACGAAGACGCGGAAGGAGTTGGACGCGATGGCCCGCGCCGTCTTCTTGAACCGTATGGCGGGGTGCAGGAAGAGCCGCATCGGGGGCAGCATGAGCAGGCCGAAGACAAGGCCCCCCAGTCCGAAGAAGAATATCGCCATGATCTTCACGATACAGCGGTATGCATACAGGATGCGGTTTTTGGGAGGCGGCAGGTCGTCCGCGCTGTAGCGCCAGTCCTGGTCGTGCGTGTCCACGGCTATGCCTCCCTGATGAGGGCCTTCAGGAACGAGGCGGGCGACTTGCCCCGCGCGCTGCTAAGCTGGACGGGGATACGGCAGCTGTCCGAGGCCGCTGCCGAGGCCACGCATGCAAAGGCGAGGGGGCCTTCTTCCTGTGCCGCCGCCGGGCTGACGGTCCGGTATTCCTCCGGGATGAGCTCGTCCCCGTACACCAGCAGGATCCTGTCTGCGCCCCCGCCGAGGACAGGGGACAGGGCGGTGACCAGCCCGTCATAGAAGCTGCCGCCTGCGGGAAAGATTGCCGAATAGCCGCTCTTAAGGCCGCACGCTATGGCGGCGAGCGCGATGGGGGCGTTGAACACGGAGAGGGAGAAGGCCGCGGGCAGCACAGTCTGCTCGCTTATGAGGGTCCTGTCCACCGAAAGCTGCCGGGCGACTTCCCCCCGCAGGGATATGAAGGACTGCTTGATGTCCCCGCAGCCGGTCTGCGTAAGCGCGTCGTGCACCACCTGGATGGTCATGCGGCTCAGCTGGCTGAGCCTCCTGCGGAAGAGGGGAGGGGTGAAGGACAGCGATGGCGCGGCGGTGCTCCGCTCTGTCTGCGCCGTGCCGCCTGCCCAGCTGAGCCAGCTGTCCCTGCCTTCCAGGCCGGGTGCCCAGCAGGCGGGGCTTGAACAGAAAATCTGGACGTCCATGCTGCCACCTTACGACGCGGACCTGCGGAAGTCCAGCAGGGAATAGCTGTTGGAGCCGAGGTTGTGGTGGGCCGTCCTGAGGGTGAAGCCCGCGGCCTCCACCGCCTGCACCAGTTCCCCGTAGCGGTACATCTTGCTGTTGCCGTTCGCCATGCAGGTGAAGTAGAGCGAGGTGGCCTGGAGGGAGTATGCGTTGCCCGTGAAGCGCTGCTGGTCCCACAGGGGCTCCAGCACGTAGACGTCCGTATCCGGCCCCGCGTACTCGTGCACCTTCCTGAGGATCTTGGTCACCTGGTGCAGGGAGAAGCAGTCCAGGAACTGGCTCATCCACACCGCGTCGGGGGCGGCGGGGAGGGCGGTCTCGGCCGAAAGGATGTTGCCCGAGACCGTCGAAATCCGGTCGGACAGGCCCGCCTTCCTGGCGGTCTCCTCCGCGACCTGGGTCTGGCCGGGCAGGTCCACGATGGTGACCTTCACGTGCGGGTCATAGCGGCAGCATGCCAGCGCCCACTTGGCCGTGTTGCCTCCGATGTCCACGATGTGCCGGGGCCGGGAGGCGAAGACGATGGGCAGGGCCGAAGGAAAGGCTATGTCGGAATAGAAGTGGTCGAAGGCGAACCAGGACTGCTTTGCCCGGTCCGGCAGGGTGGAGAGCGCCTCGTATATGGTGGTCCACTGGCTGCCGAAGACCTTGAGCCCCTCCGCCTTTCCGGTCCGTACCGACTCGCAGAGGTCGTAGGCCCCCTTGTAGCAGACGTCGTTCACGAAGTTGAAGTTCACGCGGGTGAGCTCGTCCTCCAGCAGCATCCAGCCGGTCTTGCCCAGGACGAGCAGCTCGCCGTCCGCGCTGGCGGGGCCGTAGCGGAGGATCCCCATGCCCAGGGCCACTTCGCACAGGACGGCCGCCCCGTAGGTCGAGATGCCTGTCTTCTCCGCGATGGCCGCCGTGCTTATGCCGCCGTCCCCAGCCTCCTCGATGACCCTCAGCACGCCCAGCTCCAGCATGGCCCGTACGGCCTGGAAGGTGAGGGGCGAGAAGGCTATCTTCTGCGCCTCGAACTTGGCGTCTACGGCGCGGATCCTGTCTTCCCTGTATGACTCTGATGTAAAGTATGCACTGTCCATAGGCGGCGTATATGCTAGCATACCGCCCCCTTTTTTGCAACCGTATTGACTTTTGGGTAGGCATATACTAAAGTAGAGCTTAAAAGCAGAGGTAATATATGGAAGAGAATCTGAAGCTGCGGATAAAGGAGGTCATCATTTCCTCCCTGGAGCTTGAGGACATACGGCCTGACGACATAGACGACGCGGCCCCCCTTTTCGGTTCGGGGCTCGGTCTGGATTCAATCGATGCCCTGGAGCTCGGGGTCGCCCTTAAGAAGAGCTTCGGCGTGAAGTTTTCCTCGGAGAGCGAGGAGAACAAGGACCATTTTGCGTCGGTGGATGCGCTTGCGGCCTACATCGACGCCCAACGGCAGGCAGGGGGTGCGGAATGACGAAGGATGAGCTGTATACGAAGGTGACGGACATACTTGTCGGGGAATTCGAGATTCCTGCGGACAAGATTGCGCCCCAGACCCTCCTCGTGGACGACCTGGACCTGGACTCCATCGACTTCGTGGATATGATCAGCAAGGTGCGCGAGTTCATACCGGGCAAGCTGAATCCAGAATCCTTCAAGACGGTAAGGACGATCCAGGATATTGTCGATGCCCTCTATCCCTACACGCAGGCGCAGTGAGAAAGGGCGGAACGTTCTGCTCGTAGCCCTTGCAGTCCTGTATCCGGTCCTCATATTTGTCCTGCTCGTGCTGCTCCGGCTGCCGGTGAGGATTATCTCGCTGTGCGTCATGCTGCTGGCGTCGGCGCTTTTCATCGGTGCGGGCGGCAGGCGGAAACTGGACTGGAGGCCCCTGGCCTCGTCCGCCCTGCTGATTGCCGTGGGGCTGGCATGCTTTTTGACCAACAGGCTGCTGTTCCTGAAGATGTATCCTGTCGCCGTGAGCACCGTCATGCTCGCGGTCTTTTCGCTCAGCTTCATCTTCCCTCCCACGGTCATCTTCCGCTTTGCCTGCCTTGCGGACAAAAGCATACGGGGCTCCATCGCGGAGGGCAGGATCGAGGCCTACTGCCGCAAGGTGTGCGCGGTCTGGTGCCTCTTCTTCATATGCAACGGGACGGTGGCGGCGTATACCGCCATCTTCTGCAGCGACAGGGTGTGGTCGGTCTACAACGGGGGCATTTCCTATGTGCTCATGGGGATGCTCTTCGCCATAGAATATGGTATTCGTAAGCAGGTGGATAAAAAGATGCCAAAGGTGCATTTCATTTCGAAATTCAAGGCCGACTCCCGCCCCGACGGGCACGTGCTGTGCTACGAGGGCAGGTGGTCGTCAGGCCCGTACAAGACCTGGCGGGATTTCCTTTCGGACACGGCAAAGATGCGGGCGGCCATAGGGCAGAAGGATGCGAAGGGCTGGATCCTGCACTGCGAGGACTACTGGTACTTCCTGGTGACCTTCGTCGCCCTGCTCCAGTGCAGGAAGACGGTCATGCTGACGCAGAACATCTCCGAATCCTTCCTGGCCGAGATAGCGGGGGAGGCCACGGTGTTCCTCACCGACCAGGAGTCGGCCCCGGAGTCCGCAGGCCCCCTTTTCATCCCGAGGCTGCTGGCGGAGCTGCCCGAGCCGTCCGAGCAGGAGCTCCGCAGCGCGCCGGAGTTTGCCGCGGAGGACACGGACATCCGCATGTACACGTCCGGGAGCACCGGCAAGGCCAAGGCCGTACGGCAGCGCATGGCGGAATTCGAGCAGGACAACGCGTTCATCATCTCCAAATGGGGGGAGGAGTTCCTGTCCAGGAAGCTCGTGACCACCGTGAGCCAGCACCATATCTACGGCTTCCTTTTCGGAATAAGCCTGCCGTTCGCGCTCGGCGTTCCCTTCCGCCGCAAGCGGATCGAGTACCCGGAGGAATTCGAGGCCCTGGATGACGAGCGCTACATGGTGATCGCCACGCCTGCCTTCCTCAAGCGCACGGTGGAGCTGGAAAGTTCCCTCCCCATGAAGGACTGCTTCATCTTTACGAGCGGGGGCGTCCTGACCCCGGAGCTTGCGCAGCGGACGGACTCCCTCTTCGGCTTCTGGCCGATGGAGGTGTACGGCTCCACCGAGACGAGCGGCATAGCCTGGCGGCAGTCGCGGGCCGGCCTGGAGTGGACGCCGTTCGACAACGCGAAGATATGGAAGAACGAGGAAGGCTGCCTCGTCATCGTTTCCCCCTACATAAAGGATCCTGCGGGCTTTGCCACGAATGACCTGGTGGACCTGCTGGATGACGGCCGTTTCCTGCTCAAGGGCAGGTCGGATTCCATCGTCAAGATCGAGGAGAAGCGGATAAGCCTGACCGAGGTGGAGGACCGCCTGCTCCAGAGCGGGCTTGTCCAGGATGTAAAGGTCATCGCGCTGGAGGACAGGCGGCAGTACCTTGCGGCGGCACTCGTGCTGAATGCCCAGGGCCGGGAGCGCTTTGCCGGACAGAAGAAGCTGGTCCTGAACACCTTCTTCCATGACTACCTGATGAAGTATTTCGAGAACGTCGTCATTCCCAAGAAGTGGCGCTTTGAAGACAGCCTGCCTGTGGACGTGCAGGGCAAGAAGCACAGGGAGGACATAGCCGCCCTGTTTGCAAGGACGGGACGCGGCGATGAATGAGCACGGCATACGGAACGAGCGCGTCATATCCCGCGGCGACGCGAGCGTGGAGCTGGAGCTGGACATCCCCGCGGACAGCGACTTCTTTGACGGCCATTTTCCCCAGTACCGGCTGCTTCCGGCGGTGGGCCAGTTTGCGCTCATCGCCCGCTTTGCCCGGAAGTACTTCGGCATAGAAAGCTTCATCCCGAAGATCCGCCGGATGAAATTCTCCTCCCCGATCCTGCCCGGTTCGACGGTGCTCCTCTCCCTGCAGCTGGACAAAGGGAAGCAGGCCGTTTCCTTTAGCCTGCTGGACGCAGGAAACCGGGAAAAGGTCCATTCGACGGGGGCCTTCTCCGTCGTCCTGCCGCCAGATGAGGGGCCCGGCCTGTGAAGGCGGCCTTTGCCATTCCGGTCTACAGGCATGGAAGGCCCCTTGAGGGCGTGGTCAGGAGCCTGCTTCCCTATGGCCTTCCAATCATACTCGTTGACGACGGGAACGAAGGGACGGACAGGGAGCTGGTGCAGGCGGCCGGAGGGCTGTCCGAGCTGGTGAGCGTCCTGCGCCACCCCAGGAACGAGGGCAAGGGCCGGTCCGTGAACGACGCGGCCCGGATGGCGTACGGGATGGGGCTGACCCACCTGTTCCAGCTGGATGCGGACGGCCAGCACGACTGCTCGGCCTGCGCGGAATTCCTTGCGGCGGCGGAGCGGAATCCCGACGCCATCATCTGCGGCTATCCCGTCTATGACGCGACGGCTCCCGCCCTGCGGAAAAACGGCAGGGAGTTCTCCAACGGCTGGGCCAGGGTCGTGACCCTGCGGCGGGACATCCGGGACAGCCTCTGCGGTTTCAGGATCTATCCGCTTGCCCCCTATGTCGGCCTGCTGGACGGCCATGCCTGGCTGTCCGCCCGCATGGGTTACGACGTGGACATACTGGTGCACCTGCTCTGGAAGGGCCTCCCCTTGGTGAACATGGGGGTGCGCGTCACCTACCCCCAGGACGGCATTTCCAATTTCCGCATGTTCCGCGACAACGTGGGCATATCCCTGACCTATACCCGCCTGTGCGTCGGCATGCTCGTGCGCCTGCCCCTGCTTGCGTGGCGGGCATGGAAGAGGAGGGGGCGGTGAGCGGCGAAGGCTGGCACTGGTCCCAGCTGGGGGAGGTTGCGAAAAGCGATTTCCCCATCAAGCTGCTGATATGCATGGTCAAGATCCTGCCCTTTCCCCTGCTGGCTTTTTTCGTGCCCTTCGTGAGCCTCTTCTACTTTGTCTTCTCGCCCCGTGCCAGATGTGAGGCCGCCCGCTACCAGCGGCAGCTCATCTCCTTTTCCGGCAGGACCGTCCTGCGCCGGCCGAACCCCTATGCGCAGATCACCTCCTTTGCCCTGTGCCTTGTGGAGAAGGTTTCGGCCTGGAGCGGCAAGGCGAGCCTGGACAACGTGCTGTTCCACGACGATGACGTGGTCGAGCTGAAGGAGCGCCTTTCGGAAGGGAAGGGGGCCGTGCTCGTCGGTTCCCATCTGGGGAACTTGGAGCTCCTGCGCTGCCTTGCCAGCTACGGGCAGACCGGCGTGGACCGCATGGTTCCCGTCACCGCCATAATGGACATGCAGGTGACCTCCCATTTCACCCAATCCGTGAACCGGCTCAACAGCCGCTACCGCCTGAACGTGATCTCCGCCTCGGATGTGGGGCTGGACAGCCTGGAGTCCCTTCAGGCGACGCTGGATGCAGGCGGTCTGGTCGTCATAGCCGGGGACCGGACCTCGGCGACAAGCCCCGGCCGGAGCATACGGGCGGACTTCCTTGGCCGGGAGGCCCCCTTCCCCTACGGCAGCTTCCTGCTTGCCTCCCTGCTGGACGTTCCGGTTTATTTCGTGTTCTCGCTCAGGGAGAAGGGGAGCTTCTTCCACCCGGCCTACAATATGTTCGTCACGCGGTCGGACACGAAATTCGACTGCCCGCGCGGGGAACGCAAGCTCAGGATCCAGTCCATGTGTCGCCAGTTTGTCCGGCTCATGGAAGGCTACTGCCTTGCATATCCCTACCAATGGTATAACTTTTTTGATTTCTGGTTGTTTCCAGAAAGGGAAGGTTCAGATGGACAGGAAAGCGTTGACAGAGGAAATCATATTCCCCGTTGAATTCTATGACGTGGATTCCATGCGGATTGTCTGGCACGGAAACTACGTGAAGTACATGGAGAAGGCCCGGTGCGCCCTGCTGGACAAGATAGGCTACGGCTATCTCGTCATGGCGGCCTCCGGTTTCTCCTTTCCCATCGTCGATGTCCGCATCAAATATGTGAGGTCCCTGCGCTTTGGCGAGCGGGTGCGGGCAGTGGCGTCCCTGTCGGAATACGAGGCCTGCATAAAGATCAAGTTCGAGTTCTACAATGCGGACACGGGGGAGCTGACCACCAAGGCGGAAAGCACCCAGATGTGCGTGAACATGGAGACCGGGGAGAGCTGCTTCATAACGCCCGCGGAATTCCGGGGCAAGGTCGAGGCCATGCTCGGAGGTGATGCATGAGGTCGCCCGCTGGAAAAAGCTGCCACGTCGTCCTGGCCTTCTTCGTCCTCATGTCCGTGCTGCTGTGGTCACGGGTGCCTGCCTTTGCCCAGGGCCCGAGCCTTGATTCCGTCTGCCGCGACCTGACCGCCTTTGACGTGACGACCGGCTCGTTCGTCCAGCGGCGGTCTGCCCCCGGCCTGAGCCGCCCGCTCACCTCGAAGGGGACCTTCGTGATATGCGGAGAGGGCATAGCCTGGAAGACCGCCAGCCCCATCTCCTCCCTGCTGGCGGTGAGCAGGGACAAGATCATCCAGTCGGCACCCGACGGCAGGAAGACCGTCATCGACGGCTCCGGAAACCAGACCTTCAAGAACATAGCGGAGACGCTGGCGACGATCTTTTCAGGCGACCGGGCCGCGCTGGAAAAGAACTTCCGCGTCTCCTTTTCTGCCCAGGGCAGCGACTGGACCATCACGCTGGTACCCAAGGACAGTACGATAGCCGCCGCAATGAAGTCCGTCGTCATGGACGGCAGCAGCGGGGTGGAATCGTTCATCAATTCCGTACGCATAGAGGAGCAGGATGGAGCGGGCATAGAGTACTCCTTTTCCGAGCAGTCCCACAAGTCCGCTTTGAGCGCTGATGAAAAGGCATACTTTTCAGTCGAATGACCTTTTCACGGCGGCCTGGGCCCTGTTCCATGCCGCCATCGTCCTGGCCTTCCTCGTCTCGCTCCTCATGGGGGCTGGCATCCGCATTGACGCAGACCTGTTCGGCATGGTCCCGGACACGCTTCATACGTCAGACGGGCCGCATTCGTCAAGCAGCCTACATGAGGCAGACAGGCTGCGTGAGGCGGACAGGCTCCTGAGTCAGAACAGCTCGCGGAACGTATTCATCCTGGTGTCCCATGCCGATTTCGAAAGCGCGAAGGGCATGGCGGAACGGGTCTACGAGGAGCTGTCTGCCCATGCCGGGCTGTTTTCGTCGCTGTCGCTTTCGGTGGACCTGGGGGCGGCCTCGGAGCTTGAAGACTTCATCTATGCCAACCGCTACCGGCTGCTCGCGGCGGCGGAGGCGGACGAGATCCTTTCTTCGGATGCGGGGGCGGAATCCTTTGCGGGCCGCGCCCTGATGACGGCCTACGGGGGCTTTTCGCTCGCGTCGCTCGGCCGCCTGCAGACCGATCCCTTCCTGTTGACCGATACGGAGATGCGTTCCTATATGGCCGCGGTGCAGGATTCCGGAACCGCGCTTTCCCCCGTGGACGGGGTGCTTGCGACGGAGTACGAGGGCGGCTGGTACGTCCTTGTCCGGGGGGTGCTGAGCGGGGAGGGGGCCAGGCTTGCCAGCAGGAGCAATGCGGTCCACACGATATACGACGTGTGCCTGCCCTTGGAGAAGGACGGCTACCGCTTCGTGTTCTCGGGAACTCCCTTCCACAGCTATGAAAGCTCCCTGTCGGCCTCGCGGGAAATCACCCTCATCTCGACGGTCAGCCTGCTCCTGGTGCTCTGTCTCCTGGTGTTCGTGTTCCGCTCCCCCCTGCCCATAGCGATGTCGCTTTTCGCCATAGCCCTTTCGCTTGCGGTGGCATTCTGCGCCACGCACTGCTTTTTCGGGAACGTGCAGGCGCTCACTCTTGTGTTCGGGACCTCCCTCATCGGCTGCTGCATCGACTACAGCCTGCATTTCTTCATGCACTGGAAGGCGAACCTGTCCCTTTCGTCCGCCGGGGAAGTCAGGACCCTGCTTTTCAAGGGCCTGCTCTTTTCGTTCATCTCCACCCAGGTGTGCTATGTCCTGCTCTTCTTTATGCCCTTCCCCCTGCTCAGGCAGATTTCCCTCTTTTCCTTCACCGGCATAAGCAGTTCCTTTCTTACGACGCTCGGCCTGTACCCCCGTTTCGCGCTGCCGGAGAAGCGGACGCTGCCCCGCCTGTGCCGCATGTCCGGCACCCGGCTGTCCCGTGCGGGAAGGGCCGCGGTCTGCGTCCTGCTGGCCGCAGCCCTGGCCGTACTGGCCATACGGCACGGCTCCCTCGCCGTGCGGAACGACATAGCGGGGATGTACCGCATGGAGGGGCGGCTCAAGGACGACTCCATCCTGTCCTACAAGGTCATGCGGTACAGCCCTAGCAGCTACTTCATCGTGAGCGGCGCTTCGGCGGAAGAGGTGCTGCTGCGGGAGGAGGCGCTGTGCAGGAGGCTCCCCGTCAGCTACCTTGCCACGTCCCGCTTCATCCCGTCGCACGAAAGCCAGGCGAGGTCGCTTGCGGCCTCGGAGCGGCTCCTGGGCATGGCGGATCAGCAGCTTGCCATGCTTGGGCAGGACAGCGCCGCCGACGGCCTGCGGGCGGAATTCGACCGGGAGCAGGGCCGCTTCCTTGAGCCGGGGGGCATGCTTCCCGAAAGCCTGGAGGCAATCGTGGGCCTGCTCTGGCTGGGGGGCGGGGAGGGAAGCTTCTGCTCCGTCGTGATGCCTTCCTCCGTGACGGACGAGGCCCTTTTCCAGTCCATCGCGGGGGAACTGGAGGGCGTGCATTACGAAAACAAGGTGAAGGGCATCAACAGCTCCCTGGACTGGCTCACTTCCCATGTCCTGCTCATGTTCGTCCTGGCCTACCTGCTGGTGATGGCGGTCCTGAAGGCCGTGTATTCCTGGAAGCAGGTCCTGCGGATAGCCCTGGTCCCCCTCGCGAGCGTCCTGCTGATTGCCGCGGCGTTCGCGGCCGCCGGGTATGCCATAGACTTCTTCTGCACGGCGGGAATGGTGCTGGTGTTCGGCCTGGGGCTGGACTACGTCATCTACATGACGGAGCGCGACCGGAGGAAGGAAAGCTCGGCTATAGAGCCGGCCGCGGTGTTCCTTTCTTTTGCCACCACGGAGCTGTCCTTTGGAGCGCTTGCCCTGAGCAGCTTCGTGCCGGTGCGGATAATCGGCCTGTGCATCTTCACGGGATGCCTGGCGGCCTTTCTGTGCGTCTGCCTTTTTTGCGGAGGGCCGGGGCGGGAAAATTGCAAAGATGCGTGATTATCGGTATAATCTATCCATGCTGTCCATGCGAAAGACTCTGAGCCTGCTAGCCGTCCTTATCTGCCTCTGTTCATGCACCGGCACGAGGCACGGGGAGAAGGGCGGCCGTTTTTCGCCGGTATACGTGACCGACCGCAAGTCCGTGGAGGTCCTTCCGCCCCGGCACATGGACGGCAGCCTGGACTGCCTGCAGGTCTTTTCCGGCAGCTTTGCCGACAGGGAATTCTCGTCCCTGGTGTCCATACAGGCGGACCAGGAGGGGCTTGCGATGACGCTCCTGAACGACCTGGGAATCGGTATGGGGACGCTCCGCTATGACGGGGCGGGACTGGACTTTTCCTCCCCCTACTTTCCCCAGTCGGTGAAGGCGGAGTACATCCTCCTGGACTTTCAGAACGCCTATTACGATGCCGGCGCGCTTGCGGCGGCGTATGGGGCGAAAGGGCTTTCGTTTGTCGTGTCCACCGAGGACGGGAAGGAAGTCCGCCGGGTGCAGGACGGCGGCGACACCATAGAAGAGCTCGTGAAGGACGGGGAGTCCGTCACCATCACGAACCTCCTGCGTGGCTACCGATATGAACTGAGGAAGATAGATTGATGAATAGGCATGGCCTGTATTTTTCCCGCCCGGCCCTGGTCGGCGCGTGCGGCCTCGGGGCGGAGGCCCTCTGGAACTGCGTTTCCTCCGCGGACAACTCCGCCATACGGCAGGTCCGCACCAAGTACGGAAGCAGGGATTTCTATGCGGCGATGGCTGGCGGCCAGCTGCCCCCTCCGCCCCCGTCCGGCTACCCAGACACGCATGCCGTCCGCATGGCGGCCGCCGCCCTGCGGGAGCTTGAGCCGTATGTGGACAGGGCCAAGGCGGCATACGGTGCGGAACGTGTCGCCGTCTGCGTGGGAGGCTGCGACAACGGCAGCGAGCTTTCCTTGGAGGGGCACCGGCAGTTCCTGGAAACGGGAAGCTTTCCGGAAGGGTATGACCTGGAGATGCAGGGGGCCGCGTATATGGCGGCATACGTCAGGGACCTGCTCAAGCTGGAAGGTCCCGCGACGGCTATGGCGACCGCCTGTTCCTCCAGCTCCACGGCGATAGCGAG
>CAMJAJ010000006.1 GCA_946403565.1 uncultured Treponema sp.
CTTGTCGGTGGAGACGTTGAAGTTGGGGAACACGGTCTCTACTTTTTTCTGCCTGTTGGGGGTGTCCGCGTCGAGGCGTTCGAATGTCGCCGAATCCTTTATGTCCGTGAAGTCGTTCCAGAACAGGGCCGTATTGCACTTGGGGCAGCAGCCGATGTCGTATATCAGGGGGTAGACGCGGCCGAATTTCTTGGATGGCTCGAAGACCCTGTGCAGCTCGTCGGTCAGCGGCCCTGCGATCATGCGTCCGCCGCCCTTGTGCATCTCCTCCTGCCCGAATTTCTTCCCGCACACTGGGCAGGCGACAAGGTCCTTCTTCCAGTATGTTACGGCAGGCTTCTTGCCGCCCTCTTCCTCTTTCTTAGTAGCCATATTACCTCCGCTCTATGATCACAAATGCAACAGCATATTCCTTTTCATGGCTCAGGGAGACATGCACCTGGGCATCCCTGCCGCACAGGGACTCAAGTTTCTCCCTTGCCCCACCCGTCACGCGGAGGAAAGGCTGTCCATCATCGTTCTTCTCTATATAAATATCGGCAAGTTTGAAGGCGGAAAAACCAGTTCCTAACGCTTTTGAGAAGGCTTCCTTCGCGGCGAAGCGGGCCGCGTACCACTCCATGAGCCGGCCCTGGCTGGCCTCCCCCGGGAAAAGCTCCTTGCCGTTGAAGAACCGGGCCAGCATCTCCGGTTTTTCGAGCCACTTTCCAAAGCGTGAGACCTTGGCGATGTCGCAGCCTATTCCGACTATCATCGCCGCTACTGGTAGTAATTCCCGTAGTTGGGGGAGGGAAGCTCTTCCATGACGTCCTCCTCCGGCTTCCACCTGGCCGTCACGGTTATGGAGTCTATCGACTGCTCTATCTTCACGTTGTTCGGCCCGAAGACGAAGACGGGGACTGTCTTTTCGCCCGGTTCCGTCGCCAGCGAGCAGTCCGCCGCGGCCGAGAAGGAGCTTGCCTTCAGCCTGTCCAGGTCCAGCTGCTTGCCTTCCGCTATGATGTCCAGCTTGTAGTTCTTGTGCAGGATCTCCAGGCCGGGGTTCACGTTCTCGTACGATATCTCTATCCCCTGTATGGTCTTCTTCCCCACCATCGGCGTTATGACGACGGAGACGGTGACCTTCTGGTCGTATTCGTCCGTGTCCACGTGCACCAGCTTGCTCATGTTCTGAAAGCCGACCTCCGTGCTGAGGCTTTCCGTCGCCCCGTCAAGGTCCACCTGCTCGGTCTGCACCTCGGTTATCCCGACCAGGGAGCTCCGCGGCCCCTTCATCCGCACGCTCGTGGGGTTGATCGAGATGGCCCCCTGCTCGTAGCCGTACGCGGGTTTTCCCGAGATGGTGGCGGAGACCGGTATGTAGCGCACGGTCTCCTCCTCGACCTCGAGCCGTATGGTCTTTGGCTGCGGATCAAGCTCGAGGGGGTAGATGTCCAGGAACTTCGACGGTTGCTTCGGCTCCACATATACGGGGAAATCGTAGGTTCCCGCCTCCGAGTAGTAGTCCAGGTTTATGTAGGCCGTCAGGTCGCTTCCTGAGATGCGGTCCAGCTTTTCCCTGTCGGTCCGGACGGTGACGACGACATTCGTCGGGTACGGGTAACCGCTTTTCACGGTGAGGTTGCCCTCGGACTTGACCTCCAGCTTGACGTTGCGGTCGTCCGTTCCAAAGCGCTGTGTCCAGTAGACGGCGTAGATGGCTATGGCGAAGATGAAGCAGCAGAGCTTCTCTTTCCAGTTGCTGAGCAGCTTTTCACGAATCAGACTTGCGTTCATCTTCTGAATCCTCATCCTCTATCGTTTGTTGTTCCTTCGTAATCTCGAGCTTCTTTTCAAGGATCCTGGACAGGACCTCTACGGAGAGGTCGTAGTGGAGCTGGGAATCGTAGGCGAGGCTGATCGCCCCAGTCTCCTCGCTGACCACGAGGATTATCGCGTCGCTCTGCTCGCTCAGTCCCAGCGCGGCCCGGTGCCTGGTCCCGTAGGTCTTCTTGATATCGTAGTTCTCGCTTGTGGGGAGGAAGCAGCCGGCGGCGATGATCTTGTTGCCCTGCACGATGCAGGCACCGTCGTGCATCGGCGTGTCGTGGCCGAAAATCGTGACGAGCAGGTTCTCCGACAGGTCCGCGTTGATCCGCTGCCCGCTGTTTATCTCCTGTTCGAGCTTCGAGGCCTTCATGAACACGACGAGCATGCCCCTCCTGTCCTTTGCCAGCTTGGTGGCGGCGAGCAGGGTGGAGTCCACGTAGGTGCGCTTCTTCTTTCCTCCCAGGGGAAACCAGTCCGTCTGCCCCAACTTGAGGAGGATCTTCCGCATCTCCGGCTGCAGGATTATCACCGCCCCGATGATGAACGCAGGCCCCATCAGCGTCAGGATCCAGCTCAGGGCCTTCAGCTTGAAGATGTTGACCACCAGTACGTAGAAGATTGCGAAGTAAATGACCGCCCGCAGGACCTGCACGGCGTTCGTCCGCACGACGAACTTGTAGGCCCAGTAGAGGAGGAAGGTTATGACCAGTATGTCGAGGACTGGGTTTATGTAGTTCGTGTATATGGTGCTTAGCGTGTTGAAGAAATTCACAGGGACCCTCTCAGTGATTCTAGCACGTCAAGCGTGTTGCGGCAAGCCTTCACGTCGTGCACGCGCACCATGGAGGCCCCACGCAGCACCGCCAGCAGGTCGGCCGCGAGGGTTCCGAAGAGCCGCCCGTCGCTTTCGGGGCTGCCCCCGTCCTCTCCGACCATTGCCCCTATGCAGGTTTTCCGGGAGAGGGCCATGAGGATGGGGTACTTCCCTCCGCACAGGGAGCCGCAGTTCCAGATGAGGGCCCGGTTCTCCGCAAGCCCCTTGCCGAATCCGATGCCCGGGTCCACGATTATCATGTCGCTGGGAATGCCCGCCTCCTCCGCACGCCTGGCCCGCTCCTCCAGATAGGCGCTGACCTGGCCAAGCACGTCGGCATAGGAGGTCTCCTGCTGCATCGTGGCGGGCACCCCCCGCTTGTGCATCAGTATCACGGGAAGCCCCTTGTCCGCGGCGAACGACGCGAGTTCCGGGTCGTCCTCCAGGGCCGAGATGTCGTTCACGATGTCCGCCCCCGCGTTCCAGGCGGCCTCCATGACGCGCTTCTTCCGCGTGTCCACGGATATCGGGATGTCGGTCCGCCGCCGGACCTGCTCTATCAGCGGGACGACCCGGCGGACCTCCTCTTCCTCCCCGACGTATGAGGAGCCGGGCCTGGTGGACTCCCCGCCTATGTCCAGGATGTCCGCCCCCTCGTCGACGAGGCGGAGCGCCAGGTCCGCGCCGCCCCTGCTGCCTCCGTAGAAGCTGTCGGGCGTTGCGTTCACGATTCCCATTATGAAGGCCGGTCGGGTGGTGGAAATCTCCCTTCCGGAGAGTTTCAGCCTTTTCATTTTGATTCCTCCAGCAGTTTCAGCGCCGCGTCGGCTATGTCCCTGGGGCTCAGGCCCGCCTCCTCCAGGATCTGCTCCCGGTTGCCGTTGCTCAAGAAGCGGTCGGGGAAGGACAGCACCGCGGTGGCGGCCCTGCTTCCCCTCCGTCCGCTGCAGTGCACGAGCCGGTCCAGGTATTCGGCCATGCCGCCGACGTACACCCCGTCCTCGATGAAGACGATGGCCGAGTATTTGTCCGCGATGGAGATGAAGTAGCTTTCGTCGAAGGGCTTCAGGAAGCGGAGTATATATATGTCCGCGCTGGAGTCCTTGAGCAGGAGCTGCCGTGCCGCGGTCAGGGTCTCGCTGTACATGCTTCCCGTGCAGACGAGCAGTATGTCGGAGGCCTTCCTGCCTTTCCTCCTGTTTTTCGGGGCGGCCGCCGTCTCCTCGCTGTCCTCGAGGGCCGCGCTGAGGGCGGGGGCGAAGTCCGAGCTCTTTATCAGCAGGCCCCTTCCGCTCATCACGGGCTTGGCGAAGGCGGGAATCTCCGAGGGACAGGACATCTTGGGCCAGCGTATCGCGACCGGCCCCTCCGCCTGGCCTGCCGCCCAGTCCAGGCACAGCTCCATGTCCCGTGCGCTCGAGACCGTCATCAGCGTCATGTTCGGTATGGGGCGGAGGAGGGCTATGTCGAAGATGCCCTGGTGGGTCTCCCCGTCCGCCGGGACCGCCCCCGCCCTGTCGAGCACGAGCACCACGTGCCGGTTCTGCAGGGCTATGTCCTCGATTATCTGGTCCACCGACCGCTGTATGAAGGTGGAGTATATGGCGACCAGGGGGACCATGCCCCCGGCGGCGAGGCCTCCTGCGAACGTCACCGCATGCTCCTCCGCGATGCCGACGTCGAAGAAGCGGTTCCGGTAGCGCCGGGAGAATGAGTCCAGCCCTGTTCCCTTGGACATGGCGGCCGTTATGGCGCATATCCGGGGATTCTCCGCGGCCATGCTGACGATCTTCCGGCTGAACACCTCGGTGAAGCTCACCGTGTCGAATTTTTCGACCAGCCCGTCGCTTATGTTGAAGGGGCCCACCCCGTGGAAGGTCGAGGGGTCATGCTCTGCGGGCCGGTAGCCCTTGCCTTTCTTGGTGATGACGTGTATGACGACCGGGCGGTTCAGCTTCTTTGCCCGGCGGAACATCTGTTCCATCTGCTGTATGTTGTGGCCGTTGAGCGGGCCCACGTACTCGAAGCCCAGGTCCACGAAGAGGTTGTTCGTCAGGAGCAGGCCCTTGAGGCCGCGCTTGAAGCGGTATATGAATTTCCCCAGGTTCCGGTTTATGTAGGGGATGTCGTCCACCAGCCGGTCTATCTTGTAGCGGAAGTTCTGGTAGCCGGCCGTCGCCGTGAGCTGCGACAGGTAGCGCGAGACGGAGCCGGTGTTGGGGCTTATGGACATCTTGTTGTCGTTGACGATGACGATGAGGTTCTTGGTCAGCTGCCCCGCGTGGTTCAGCGCCTCGTATGCCATTCCGCCGGTCAGCGCGCCGTCCCCGATGACGGCGACGACCTTGTCGTCCCGCCCCTGCAGCCTCCAGGCGGAAATCAAACCCAGCGCGGACGAGATGGACGAGGAGGCATGGCCTGCGTCAAAGTAGTCATGGGGGCTCTCGCTGATGCGGGTGAATCCGGATATGCCGTCCTTCTGCCGGATGCTTGGAAAGTCTTTGTAGCGGCCCGTCAGGAGCTTGTGGGAGTAGCACTGGTGGCTCACGTCCCAGACGATTGCGTCCTGCGGACTGTTGAACACCCGGTGCAGGGCGATGGAAAGCTCCACGGAGCCGAGGTTGCTTGCAAGGTGGCCGCCGTTCTTTCCGACGGTCTCTATGATGACCGTCCTCAGCTCCTTTGCGAGGAGCTGCAGGGATGAGGAAGGCAGCTTTTTTAGGTCGTCAGGCGAATTGATGTTCTGTAGGAGCAATCCAGTTCCTCACAAAAAAAAAGCCGGGAAATTCCCGGCCGCTTTGGTGGAATGCTGTTCCATAGACTCCTTGCACGCAAGGAGCCGTCTGGACAGCCTTCCTTTTTTTGGGAGCAAAAACCGCTACACGCTTACTTTGCTTTATGCCGATTCCGCCTCAGCATCTTCTTCCGCTTATGTGTTGCGATTTTTGCGCGCTTTCTTTTCTTACCACAAGGCACGATAGGACTCCTTAAAATTTCTATGGGACATTATGCTTGTTTTTCCCGTTTAAGTCAAGTGCCTTAAAAAGCTGTTCAGGAAGGAGAGTGCCCTGCCGGAAAAAGAGAAGGTCCGTTCCCCTTCCGTCCCGGAAATCCTGCAGCCGAAGGCCATCCCTTCCTGCGAGGAGAACCACTGCCAGGCCCCTCCGTCCACGCCCAGCCGGGCCTCCAGGTCGCCGTGCCAGGGGGCGAGCGCGGAAAAGCGTTCCCGGTACTCCTGGGCGTTCACCCCCCTGCTGGAGCGCAGCCCCATCATCAGGAACTCCTCCTCCTCGGTCTCCAGGGACAGGGCCTCCGTCTCCCGGGGAATTCCGCCTGCCCGTGGCGCGTGGCTTCCGTCATGTTCCTGCCAGAACGCGGTGTAGGCCTGCACGTCCCTGGTGTTCGTCCAGCGGAGGCCGCCTTCCCCACTGAAGGCGTAGAGGCTGCCCGTGGCCCCGCTTCCCGCGCCGATGTAGTCCTCCTGCATCCAGTAGGCCATGTTGTGGCGGCTCCCGTGTCCCTCCCGGCAGAAGTTGGACACCTCGTACTGCGAGAGCCCTGCGTCTTCGATCATGCGTTTCCCTTCCAGCCACTGCTCGTCGGCCTCGTCGCAGTCCCAGTCCACGCGGCCGCTGCGTATGTCCCCGTAGAGCGGCGTCTCCTCCTCCACGGTCAGGCTGTAGAGGGAGAGGTGGTCCGGCCCGTAGGAGAGGCATTCTTCCAGCGAGGACAGGAATTCCTTGCGGTCCTGGCAGGGCAGGCCGGCGATCAGGTCCAGGCACAGCTCGTCCCGCCAGGTCCGCTTCACCAGTCCGAGCGCGTTCCGGGCCGCGGAGGGGCTGCAGTTCCGGCCCACGCTTGCAAGCGCGCCTTCGTTCAGGCTCTGGATGCCCAGGGAGAGCCGCCTCCGTTTTGCGGGGCATACGGCGAATGTCTCCAGCAGTTCCGCGGTAAGGCTTTCCGGGTTCATCTCCACGGTGACTTCCTCCGGAGGCGTGGGGCCGGAGCATGCCGCCTGCAGGAGGGCGGACAGCTGGCCGGGGGAAAGGAGGCTCGGCGTGCCGCCCCCCACGTAGACGGTGCTGAACGAGTCGATCTTCTGGTGATGTTTATGGAAGGAAATCTCGTGGAGGAGGGCCGTCAGGTATGCGTCGGGAACCTCCCTGCTTTTCTCCAGGCTGAAGAAGTCGCAGTAGGCGCACTTGGAGCGGCAGAAGGGGATGTGGACGTAGAGGCTCTTGCGGTTCATCCAGGGAGGGGCGCTCAGTAGGTCCGTATGCTCGTGAAGGGAAAGTACTGGAGGATGACGCGGCCCATCAGCCTTCCGGCGTCGACCGCCCCCCACTGCCGCGAGTCAAGGCATTCCACGCGGTTGTCGGCGAGGACGAAGTACTCCCCGTCGCCCAGGGTCCGCTTGTCAAGCTCGCCGGAGACCCCGACGTTGTTCCATTCGGCGGGGATGGAGAAGATCTGGACGTTGTAGGTCTTCCCGGAAAGCTCGAATTCCGTCAGGTAGGTGTCGCTGGAGGCGGGCTTGATGTACAGCACGAAGTCCTTCATGTAGATGCTGTCCCCGGGCAGGGCAAGCACGCGGCGGACGAAGGGCTGCCCGCTTATCTTGCCGTTTTCGGAGAAGGGCGAGACCTTCTGCAGGGTGAAGAAGCGCACCAGGGAGTCCACGGCGGACTTTGCCAGCGAGTCCTTGTAGCCGTCCATGCGGGATATGTAGTAGAGCTCCCCCCGTTCGGGATTCTTCATCAGGGGGCAGACGAAGGCTATGCCGCCGTTGGAAAGGCCGTCCTCCATCGCGTCCGAGTTCACGTGGATGGGGAAGAGGATGAAGTTCAGGAACAGCGTCAGGAAGATGAATATGCCGGGCAGCAGTGCCAGCGCCGTGTTTATCCGCTTCTGCCGCTTCTGCTGCATTTCGAAGGAGTACTCGTATACGTTCTGCTTCTTATCTTTCATCTGGGCCTTCCACCTGCATAGACTGTAGGCCATCCATCATAGCACAAGGAGGACAGCTTTTCAAGAAGCCTGCCCGGCCCAAACTTTCCGTGAGTTTGTAGGGGACCTCTAAAAACTGAAGTTTTTCGAGGTTCCCTATAGAATTGAAGGTTTACATTTTTTGGATTGCGGTATATAATGTTCTTATGGCAGACTTGCTTTCCGATTCACAGTTCAATATGTACCGCGACCTGATTTACAGGTCAAGCGGCATTACGTTTTCAGATACGAACCGCTCTATCCTTGACAGCCGCCTTAAAGAGCGCCTGAGGGAGAAGCAGCTGAGCGATGTGGACACCTACTACAAGATGGTCACGTCCGACCAGGAGGAGTTCAAGCTCTTCCTGGACAGCATAACGACCAACCTGACCCGCTTCTTTAGGAACCAGCCGCATTTCGACGCGCTCTTAAACTATGTGATTCCCCATGTGATTGAGGAAAAGAAGAAGACGGGCCAGACGCGGATAAACATCTGGAGCGCGGGCTGCTCCACGGGCGAGGAGCCCTATACCATAGCGATGCTGCTGAAGGACAAGCTGCCGACTCCCTATACGTTCAGCATCAAGGCCTCGGACATCTCGCTCAAGTCCTTGATGGTCGGAAGGCAGGGCTTCTATCAGAACAACCGCATAACGGGAATCCCGCAGGACTATCTGGACCGTTTCTTCTCCAAGACGCCGGAAGGCTATCAGGTGAAGCCCGAGATACAGTCCTGCATCCACTTTGACTACCACAACCTTGCCAATGATTCGGGCGTGAAGGACCTGGACATCGTGTTCTGCCGCAACGTGCTCATCTATTTTGACGAGGAGGCCCAGAAGTCCACGATAGACCGCTTCTGGGATGCGATGGCGAAGCACTCGTACCTGTTCATCGGCCATTCGGAGAGCCTGTTCGGGATGGACACCAAGTTCAAGTTCCTGAAGACCCAGTGGGCCTGTCTGTACGAGAAAGAGGAGTAGGGCAGCTCGGAAAAATGCGCCATGCGCATCAGCCTGGAAGATGCGCTGGCCGTAGCCGGGAAACTTCGTTGGCTGTGGCCTTGATTGAGCTGCTGCCGAGCTGGCTCTGAAAATGTCAGTAATCAAAGAGGGGTGATTTTTTATGGATGACATACAGGTACTTATATGTGACGATTCAGCCTTGATGCGGAACTTGATTTCCCGCATGGTCGATTCTACGACGGGGCTGCATACGGTGGGAACGGCGATGAACGGCAAATTCTGCCTGCAGAAGATTCCCGCCCTCCAGCCGGACATAATCATACTGGACATAGAGATGCCGGAGATGAACGGCATTGAGTTCCTCAAGGAGCGCAAGAACCAGGGAATAGATATCCCCGTCATAGTCCTTTCGTCCATCGCGACCAAGGGTGCGTCTGTCACGATGCAGGCCCTTGAGCTGGGGGCGAGCGACTTCATCACCAAGCCGGCCGGCTCCATTTCCAGCAACATAACGTCCGTCGGGGGCGACCTCATCGAGATGATAGCCTCCTATGGCCGCCGCTATGCGAGCCGCAAGGGAAAGGAAGTCTACACGATGGACTTCTTCCTGCACGAGGCCAAGCTCAAGGAGGCCGAGTCCGCCGCCAAGAAGGAAGGCATTGCCGACAAGGTGATGCCCACCACTTCGGCAGCAACGTCTCCGGCAACCCTGCCGAGGACCCTGCTGCAGCCCAAGAAGAAGGAGCCCGCCGTCATAGAGCCGCTGCGCAAGGGCGGCCCCATCGACATAATCGCGCTCGGAATCTCCACTGGTGGGCCCAATGCCCTCCGCGAGGTCTTTGCCAAGCTGGACCCCAAGCTGCCCCGGCCCATCCTCGTCGTGCAGCACATGCCTGCGGGATTCACCAAGGAATTCGCGGCGAGCCTGAACCGCATCTGTCCGCTGGAGGTCAAGGAGGCGGAGGACGGCGATCTGATTCACCCGGGACAGATTTACATCGCTCCCGGCGATTACCACATCAAGGTGGAGAAGTCCACGCTCTGCAACGTCATCCGCCTTTCCCATGAGGACCAGCGCAACGGGCACCGGCCTTCCGCCGACGTGCTGTTCGAGTCCGTGGCCAAGATCTACCAGAACCGGGCCCTCGGCGTCATAATGACCGGCATGGGACGTGACGGCGCGGCCCAGCTGGCCGAGATGCGCAAGCAGGGGGCATGGACCTTGGGGCAGGATGAGAAGTCTTCCATAGTGTACGGCATGCCCCGCGCCGCGTTCGAGCTGGGCGCTGTCCAGAGGCAGGTCAGCCTGGACAACATGGCGAAGGAAATAAACAGCACCGTCCTCGAGCACGTGAACGGCTGACGCGGCATCCCGGTTCCGATGGACAAGAGCTTTTTGCCCTACCTTGGGCGTATAGAGAAGGTGATAGAAGGCGCCCTTCCGCGGCCCCAGGGGGACGCATGGGCGGCGGCCGCGTTCGGCAGGGAGTTTCCTGCCGTGCAGGCCACCCACTGGCAGCCCCTCGTCGAGCCCTGCCGTGCCCTGGTGGACCTGGGGGGCAAGCGCTGGCGGCCCCTGCTGCTGGTCCTGTGCGCCCAGGCATATCTGGAGGGGAAGGGGGAGGAGGTTCCCTTTGACTCCCCGGCCTTGGACGCGGCCTACCATCTGGTTCCTCTCGTGGAATTCATCCACACGGCGAGCCTGATTCACGACGACATTGAAGATTCCTCTACGACGCGGCGCGGTAAGGACGCGGCCTACATAACCTGGGGCCTGGATACCGCCATAAACGCAGGCTCCTGGCTGTACTTTGAGGCGGCGGCCTGCATAGACAGCTTGGACTGCCCCGACCGGCAGAAGCTCCTGTTCTACGAGAACTACGCGCTGGAACTCCGCCGCCTGCACCTGGGCCAGGCCATGGACATCGCATGGCACAGGGCCGCCACGGCTGGTCCTGCACCATCGGCATTCCCGTCGGTGGACGAGTATGTCGCCATGGTCAGGAATAAGACCGGGACCCTCGCCTCCCTGTCCGCGAGGATCGGCGTGCTGACCGCGGGTGCCGACGGGCAGCTGGCCCGGCAGGCCGGAGAGGCAGCCTCCTGCGTGGGGGCCGGCTTCCAGATCCTGGACGACGTGATAAACCTGACCAGCGGAAACCCCGGCAAGAAGCGGGGCGACGACATCGTGGAGGGCAAGCGGTCGCTTCCTGTCCTGCTTTTCGTGGACCGGTACGGTTCGGCTTCCAAGGAATGTTCGGAGCTATCCTCCTGTTTTGCCCGGGCTTCCCGAGAGGGCATAGAAAGCCCTGCCGTCGAGGAGGCAATCGGCCTTCTGAATGAGGCCGGCGTGATTGCGCTTGCCCGGGAGCGGGGTGCCCGCTTCATCCAGGACGGCTGCGCGTCGTTCACGGACCTGTTCGGAAAGGACTGCGCCGGGGCAGGCCGCATCAGCAACTTGTTTTATTCTATGATTCCTGCTATACTCTAGTGTATTCAGGAGGGGAAGCTATGCGAGAGAGCAGCGAGAGTCTCAACAACCAGGCCATAAAGCTTGCCTCTAAGGGGGACTATACCGAGGCCATCGCCTGTTTCATGCGGGCAATCCACATAGAGAAGGAGAACTACCTGCTCTGGTTCAACCTCGCGCTCACCTACCGGGATGCCGGGGACCTCAAGGCCGCCAGAAAGGCCATCAAGAATGCCTTCTGCATGAATCCGACCAGCGAGGAGGTCCTTGAGACCAGCGCGACAATCAGCTACGAGTGCAACGATTTCGACGCCGCCTTCGAGTACGTCTTCCGGGGACTCAGCATAAACGGGGACAACTACCGTCTCTGGAACACCCTCGGCGTGCTGTACTTCAACCAGGATGCCTTCGAGGAGGCCAGCGAGGCCTTTGAGAATGCCCTCGTCCTGAACCCCTACTATTACGATGCCCTGTACAATCTGCACGACTGCTACGAGGAGCTTGGCAACTTCACCGGGGCCAAGGTCTGTGAAGAAAAGATGAAAGGGCTGTCCGCACGCAGATGAGCAGGACCGCCGTCGTACTTTCGGTGGAGGGGCCTTCCATCTCCGTCCTTCCCGTTTCAAAGCTTGAATGCGCCTCATGTTCCGCTTCCTGCGGCAACAAGCAGGCCGCCGTCGTCGTCTCAAACCCGCGGGGCTTTCCCCTGCGCGTGGGCGAGCTCGTCTATATAGAGGCGAACGCGAGGAGGCAGGCGCTCGAGGCCCTGTTCTCCCTGCTGTTTCCCTTCCTTTCCGCGGTGGGCGGGTATTTCGCGGCCGGGCCCCTTGCGTCCCGTCTGACGGGCAGGGCCTCCGACGGTCTGCGGGCCGCCTTTGTCCTCCTGTTCCTGTTCCTTTCCTCCGCGCTGGTGCTGCTGGTGACCCGGCTCCTTCCGCAGGGCGGCAGGTCCGAAATCGTTGGGGTCGGAGGGCCTGCCGGCGACGGCAGGGGGCAGCGATGAAGGTCGCGATAACGCATGACTGGCTCGTGAACTACGGGGGCGGGGAGCGGGTCCTGCAGCAGCTGTTCGCCATGTATCCCGATGCGGACATCTATACCCTGGTCTACGACCGGAAGAAGATGTCTGCCTTTTTTCCGCCCGAACGGGTCCACACCTCCCGCCTGCAGCGCCTGCCCATGGCGACCAGGCTCTACACCAAGATGCTCTCCCTCATGCCGGGGGCATGGGAGGAGTTCGACCTGACCGGCTACGACCTCGTGCTTTCCTCCTCGTCGTCCTGCGCCAAGGGTGTCATCACCCGGCCCGACACGCCCCACGTCGCCTACATCCACAGCCCCATGCGCTACGCATGGGACCTCTACTTTGACTACTACGCCCGGTCCGGCCTCCTGACCCGCCTCTTCATGCGGCGCTGGATCCCCGGCCTGCGGCAATGGGATTATGTCTCGAGCCAGCGGGCGGACTGCCTCGTGGCCAACTCCGCCTACATCGCCCGCCGCATACGGAAGTTCTGGGGGCGGGACGCGGAGGTCGTGAA
>CAMJAJ010000007.1 GCA_946403565.1 uncultured Treponema sp.
CGTGTACATCTTCTGGAGGGGGCAGACCTTGCCGGTGTCGCAGAAGTCGTAGGCGTATACGCCCCGGGTAAGGCTGGGGCAGCTGGCCGGTTCCACCGCGATGATCTGGTAGTCGGCCTCGCCGCGCAGCTTCTCGCCCATGAAGGGGGAGACGAGTCCTCCCAGGTTGGAGCCGCCGCCCGCGCATCCGATTATCATGTCGGGCTTGATGCCGTACTTGTCCAGGGCTGCCTTTGCCTCCAGTCCGATGACCGTCTGATGGAGCAGGACCTGGCTGAGAACGCTGCCCAGGACGTAGCGGTAGCCGGGGGTCTTGGTCGCGGTTTCCACGGCCTCGCTGATGGCACAGCCGAGCGAACCGGTGCAGCCGGGGAACTCCTCGTTCATCTTGCGGCCCACTTCGGTCTCCATGCTGGGCGAGGGGATGGCCCGGCCGCCGTAGGTGCGGATGACCTCGCGCCGCTGCGGCTTCTGCTCGTAGGAGCAGCGCACCTGGTAGACGATGCAGTCCAGTCCCAGGTAGGCGCATGCCATGGACACGGCGGTTCCCCACTGGCCCGCCCCGGTCTCGGTCGTCACGCCCTTGAGCCCCTGCTTCTTGGCATAGTAGGCCTGGGCAATCGCGGAGTTGAGCTTGTGGCTGCCGGAGGTGTTCTGGCCTTCGAATTTATAGTAGATCTTCGCGGGGGTGCCGAGCTTCTTCTCCAGGCAGTAGGCGCGGACGAGCGGGGAGGGGCGGTACATCTTGTAGAAGTCCAGAATCTCCTGCGGTATGTCTATGTAAGGGTCGGTTGTATTCAGTTCCTGCTTGACCAGCTCGCTGCAGAACACATGCTCCAGCTCTTCGGCCGTGCAGGGCTGGTGCGTCGCCGGGTTCAGGAGCGGTGCGGGCTTGTTCTTCATGTCCGCGCGGACGTTGTACCACTGGCGCGGCAGCTCGTCCTCAGAAAGGTAGATCTTGTAGGGAATGTCGTTCCCGGAAGCGTTCTTGTCTGTCATTGTCTTGTCCTTGTTAACGGTGTTTCTGTTTTTGGAAACAGTTTACCGCAGAACGGCGGATATGTCAAAGGGAAATCGGCCCGCACCGCGCGGTCTGCTCTGCATGTAGGGCTGCCTGCACCGCGCGGTCTTCCGCATGTAGGGCTGCCCGCACCGCACGGCCTGTTCTGCACATAGGTCTGCCCGCACCGCACGGCCTAATCTGTCCAGAGGGCTGCCCGCACCGCGCGGCCGCGGCTACACCACGTTGACCTGGCAGAGGCGCATCGCGCTGAGGGCGGTGTCGTGGCTTTCCGGCGTGACGCAGGCGCAGCATGCGGAGTCCACGGTGACCGTGAGCTCCGGCAGCCGGGCCTTGAGCAGGAGGGCGTTGCTTATGACGCAGATTCCCGTGCAGAGGCCCACGAGCTCCACCTCCTCCAGTCCCGGAAGCGACGCGGCATATTCCGCAAGTTCCATCGAGCCGAATGTCGGCTTGTTGAACACCTTGGAGTCACCGACGTCCAGTTCCTTGGAGATCTGCCATCCGTCGCTTCCTTCGATGCAGTGGACGACCGGGAGCCTGCTTCCCTCCTGGGTCTGGAGGTAGTTCTCGTGATGGGTGTCGCGGGTGAAAACGACCTCCCGTCCTTCCCGGCGGTATGCCGCTATCTTTGCCGCCACCTTTGGCACGATGGCGACTGCTTCCTTTGTGCCGAGCGCCGCGTCAATAAAGTCGTTCTGCATGTCGATTACGACCAGAATCTTCATAGGAACCTCCTCTCCTTCTCATTTTATTCGTGCCGAGGTTCTGATACCCCGACGTCTTTTGCCGGATGAACCGCGACGGTGAATTTTTCCAAAACCATCTCCGGGTAATAGGAAAGCTTTGCCTTCCGCAGCCCTTCGATTCCCAGGTCTTCCTCCCGGTTTATGAATTCCGTGTGGACGCTTTTGGCGAACTCGTTGTTGATCACCGCATAGCCGCCGTCGGCCGCGAAGGGCGAAAGGCATTTTTCAAAGTGGACGTCCGTCACGTTCCCGCTCAGGATGCTTGCGATGCAGAATGCCACGGGCTGGCCGGCCACGGAAAGGACTCCGCCCGTCATCCCGCAGCTGCGTGCAAAGCTGTCGAAGCTGTCCAGCGCGAAGCGGATGATTTCCTTTTCAATCTCCAGGTCGGAAGGCGCGCCGCCGTCCGGCCTTTGCGTTCCGGTGTCCCCTGCTTTCGGGTCTGCCGTGCAGTCCGTGTTTTCCGCGAACCACAGCTTTTCGACCTGCCAGACTGCGTCGAGGTTCTGCGGGCCCAGGATGTGGAATGCAAAGTCGGGATGCTTGTTTTGGAACTGGTGGATGTGGTTCCGCTTGCGGCTGAGTTTTTTCCCTGCAAGGTCGGCCAGCTTCTGCGTCCTGTAGATGTAGTCGGAGAATTCCGGCGTGGGCAGCACTTCCGCCGTAGGGTACAGGGCCGTAAGGGCTTCTTTCTCGTCGAGCGTGATGTTGCCAAAGACAAGCCGTTCGCCCCGTTCGGCGGCATCGTCGGCGAGGGCGGCGAGGGCGGCATGCAGCCCGCTGCTGTCGGGGCCGGGCACTGGATTGTGCGATGTTGAATCGTGCGGTGCTGGATCCTGCGGCGTCAGGGCCGGACTTGTTTGGCCTGGTGGACACACCCGGTGGGGGAACGCAAAGTAGCATATGCCGTTCGCGCGGAACTTCTCAAAGATCCAGCCGCCTTCGATTGCGGTCTGCGATTGGTATTTTCCTGCATACAGGACGGAGTTGACCGCGCTGTAATTGTTCGCAAGGAGGCCGTTGCCCAGGGCGCAGGCTTGAAGAACCTCAAGTTCAGAAAGCGATGTCTTGTGCCAATCCATGTGTAAAAGGCTTCCTCCTTCGCGTGCCTGGTCGCTTGGGCCGGCTCAAAGTCCGTGTGGACTTTTGGAGCTGCCCGTCTGTGGGCTGCCTGCTAGCGGGGCAGGTGCAGCGCGGATGCGTCGATGTCGGCGACCCTTGCAAATCCCGTGGAGCTCATGATGAAGCGCAGTTCGCTTGCAATGCCGGTAAGGAACTTCACGACACCGGGCGTTCCCTCTTTTTCAAGGGCGGGCATCATGGAGCGGCCGACCGCGACTGCCTTTGCTCCGAGCGCAATCGCCTTGTAGGCATCCGCACCGCTTGCAATGCCGCAGTCGAGCAGTATCTCCACGTCCTTTCCGGCAAGGGCCGCCTGTATCTGCGGCAGGATCATCATCGGCGGCACGGCATAGGGCAGGCGGCCGTGATGGTGGCTCACGATGATGGCCTTTGCGCCTATCTCCGCGCACTTGACCGCATCCGCCACGCTGAGGACTCCCTTCACGACAAAGGGAAGCTTTGTCGATTCCACATAGGAACGCAGCATGTCCTCCGTCTGGGCGGCCATCAGTTCTCCGACGACCACGTCATAGCCTTCCGGCCCAAAGATGTGGTCTATGTCCATGCCGACGGCAAAGGCCCCGGCGTCTTCAGCGAACGCAAGCTGGTCCCTCACCTTCGCGTTGTCCGCATAGGGCTTTACGATCCTGACGGTCTTTGCACCGGTGGCGGCAATCTGCTGGAACTGCTCGTTTTCCATCATGCCGCAGAAGTTGAGCACATTACATTCCTTTGCCGCCAGGGAGTATTCCACCAGTCCGGTCTGTTTCCTTCCATTGAAGCAGGCAAGGTGGGAGAAGGCCGGCGTCATCACCGGCATGGAGAAGCTCTCGCCGAGGATCTTCGTTTCAAGGTCGGCGACCTTTGAGCCGACCAGGCGCTCCTCGATGAGGATGGAATCCATGTAGCGTTCCGTTATCTCGTTCGCGTCAGAGAGTCTTGTATAGGCCATCCAGCCCCTCCTTCAGGTATCCCATGTATTTGATATACTGTTCATCGGTATCAAGGTGCTCGAGGATGACCGGCATGTCCGGGTCTATCCCGTTCATCTTTTCCACATAATGCCGCAGCGGGAACTCGCCGTCGCCCGGCCCGCACTCTTCAAGCCGGAGCGTGTAGCGCCTGTCCAGATGGACGTCCTTTATATGGCAGCTCCGTATCCGCTTTCCCAGGACTTCCGCACATTCGTCGATGAACTCGTCTGCCTTGAAGTAGCGGTCCGCGGAGTTGACCATGTTGATGATGTCCATGTGGACGGCAAAGTGCTCCCGTTCGACGGCATCGAGCAGCCGTGCGTATTCGCGCGGCCCCGTGGGAACCATCCAGGGCATGGGTTCCAGCGTGAAGCAGGTGTTCTTGACGTTTGCCCGGTCCAGGATTTCCCGCACCATCGCGACCGTCTCCTTCCAGGCCCGTTCGGAAAAGTTCTCCCTGTAGCCTCCGTCCCAGATGGGGCCGAATGCCCCCGCCACGTTGACGGCGCATCGTGCGTGGAGGAAATCTGCGAGGCGCAGCTGGTTCACGCAGTAGTCCATGTTTGCCCTGCGCTCTTCGGGGTCTGCCGCCAGCGCGTTCCGCCATATCCCGACCTCGGCGATTGCAAGTCCCGCCTTTTCGGCCGCTTCCTTGTACGCGATGATTTTCTGCTCCGGCTCGTTGCTCTGGACGGGGAACACGACGGCGGCGCAACCAAGTTTCCGCTGCCTGTCCGCCCACTCCTCGGGCGAGCCGTGCTGTAATGGTGAAGATGTTCCGAGCCTCATATCAGTACCCTATCTCCGCAAATACCCGGTCCATCAGTTCCGCGTTCTTTATGGAGAACTCCGGACTGACGTGCGGCTTCTCCCCGTGCAGGATGCAGCGGTTCAGCTGCTCTATCTCCAGCGAGTAGTTCTGCGGAATCGAAAGCGTGCGTTCCACGACTCCCTCCTTCGTGAATAGCCGGTAGGAGGCTGAGCCCTGCTGGTTGTATTCGACCTCCGAGCGGATGGAGCCCTTGCTTCCGTGGATATAGAGCCGGTCAAAGCGGGAGTTTGTGTTTTCCCCGAGGACCATGCCCACGTTGAACGCGGCCCGCGCCCCGTTCTTGAAGCGGATGAGGGCGGCGGTCATGAAGTCCACGCCGAGCTTTGAGAACTCCGCGCTTGCCTTCACGAACTCCGGGTCGGAGTCTATGAGCGAGAGGATCATCGTCGTGCAGTAGCAGCCCAGGTCGTACATGGCGCCGCCGCCGAACTCCTTGTGCAGCCTGAAGTCCTCCTTGTAGCCCTGGGTCAGGAAGGCAGACTCGATGTAATCGACCTCGCCGATCGTTCCGCTGGTGATGTCGTTCTTGAGGCTTTCGACGTATGGCCCGTGGAGGTATGCGTAGGCTTCCATGAGATGCACGCCGCAGTCCGCCGCGGTCCGGTACATTGTCCGGGCCTCCTCCGCGGTGAGGGCCAGCGGCTTTTCGCAGAGGACGTGCTTGCCCTTCTTGAGCGCGGCGGTGACCCACTTGAGGTGCAGGTCGTTGGGAAGCGGTATGTAGACCGCCTGCACGTCGCCGTCATCGAGCAGCTCCTCGTAGCTTCCGTAGAATCGGGTGAATCCGAAGTCCTTCTGGAACGCCTTCGCTTTGTCCGCGTTCCGTCCGGCCACCGCGCACAGTTCGCAGCTTTCGGCCAGCTTCATTCCTGGAATCGTACAGCCACGCGCAATGTTTGCCGTCCCAAGGACTCCCCATCGTACCTTCTGCATCGTGCACCTCCTTGCGCTCCTGCCTCTCGCGAGGCAGGATTGTTTGGTCTAATTGGACTGGGCCGCCCCCGGCAGGCCGATGTCCTTCCGATAGAACATGCCGTCAAAGTGAATTGTCTTGAGGGCCTCGTACGCCTTGCGCCATGCCTCGGAGAAGTTCTCGCCGTAGGCGGAGCAGGCCAGCACGCGGCCGCCGCTCGTGATGAGCCCCATGGATTCCTCCGTCTGGACCCGGTCGCCCCGCCTGTCGGGCTTGGCGCCGGCGATGAACAGCTTGGCCCCGCTCTTCAGGAACTCATCCTTGTTCCATTCGATCGGAATGCCCTTCCGGTATTCCTCGGGGTATCCGCCGCTGACCGCGACGGGGGCCACGACGCAGCCCGGCCGCCAGTCAAACTTGAAGTCCTTGAGCGTTCCGTCCACGATTGCCTTGCACATGGCGGCGAAGTCGAAGTCCATCAGGGGCAGGACGGCCTGCGTCTCCGGGTCGCCCAGGCGGACGTTGTATTCCAGGCACTTGGGGCCGTCCTCCGTCAGCATGAGTCCGAAGAAGATGAAGCCGCGGTAGTCGGCCTTCATGTCGATGAGCCCCTTGAGCGTGGGCTGGAGTATGTTCTTTTCAAACTGGGACTCGATGAGCGGGGTCAGGTCCTCCACCGGGGCGACCGCGCCCATTCCGCCCGTGTTGGGGCCTTTCGCCCCGTCGCACAGCCGCTTGTGGTCCCGTGCGCTCAGGAAGGGGATGATGCAGGCCTTTCCGGCGGCGGCAAGCTCCGGCGTGACGCTGACGGCCGCCAGGATGGACAGCTCGTTGCCGGTCAGGTAGTCCTCTATGACGAGCGTGCTTCCCGACTCGCCGAATTTCAGGTCGTCCATCATATCGCGGACGGCGGCCTCGGCCTCCTCCACGGTCTTGGCGACGACGACGCCCTTGCCGGCCGCAAGGCCGTCCGCCTTCACGACGATCGGCGCGCCGTGGGAGCGGATGTATTTCAGGGCCGCGGCCTTGTCGGTGAAGGTCTCGCTCGCGGCTGCGGCCACGGAGTATTTCTTCATGAAGTCCTTGGCAAAGCCCTTGCTGGCTTCAAGCTGGGCCGCCGCCCGCTTGGGGCCGACCGTGCTGATGCCGGCCTCCCAGAACTTGTCCGCAAGCCCTTCCGCAAGCGGGTTCTCCGGTCCTATGACGGCGAGCGAGCAGCCCTCCCGTTTTGCAATCTCTACGTAGTTTCCACCTTCGTCTTCGATGTTGATGCACTTGTCCTCATACGCGGTCCCGCCGTTTCCGGGGACGCAGACGACTTCTTTCACTTCCTTGCTCTCTGCAAGCTTCCAGGCTATGGCGTGCTCACGGCCGCCGTTTCCGACTACAAGAACTTTCATAGCTTCCATTCTATGCCAATTCTGCCGAAGTTTCAAGCTTGCGGCGGGGCGGCGGCGGATGTGTAGGGCGGCGGCGGATGTGTAGGGCGGCGGCCCCGAAGCTATATTGCCACCTCTGTGCCAGTCCCTGGGCCTGCCTGCGTGTCCGCCCTCGAGCCTGCCTTATGCGCCCGCCAACGTTTGACAATCGCGCCCATTTGGAATAGACTTTGCCCTATGAAAACAAAACAGCTCAAAGACGGCAGTCATATATGGAATTTCATTCAGACCGGCGGCCTGGTCCAGCTGCAGGTCTCTTCAATAGACGATGTGCTGAACCTGGACAGGCTGGACCCCAAGCTCTGGGTCGCGCTCGCCTGTCCGGTGCAGGGGCTGGAGTTCGGGCAGGAGACGCTCGAGCTGCTTGACCTGGACAAGGACGGGAGGGTCCGCGTTCCCGAGGTCCTCGCGGCGGTGGAATATATCAGGAAGTATTTCAAGCGGCCCGAGGTCATCATGACGGAGGGGGACAGCATACCGCTGGACGCGCTTGGTGACGAGGCGTTTGCCTGCGGCCATTCGCCGCTGGAGTCCGCCCGGTCGGTCCTCGGCATCCTTGGCAAGGACGGCGCGACGTCCATCGGGCTGGACGACGTGAACGTGAACGACAGGCTCTTTTCCCCCGGCGTCATAAACGGGGACGGCATCCTGCCGGCGGAGGCCGTGCAGGACGAGTTCGCCGCCGGCGTGGTCAAGGACATAGTCGCCTGCACCGGCGGTAAGGAGGACATCAGCAAGGCGATGGGAACCGACCGCGAGGGCTTCAAGGCGTTCTTTGACGACCTCCGGGCCATCCAGCAGTGGCGGGACGAGGCCAAGGCGAAGGAGGCGGAGATCTTCTTCCTGGGCGAAGGAACCGATGCGGCGGCCGAAGCGTTCAAGGCGGTGGCGGACAAGGTGGACGAGTTCTTCCTGCGCTGCTCGCTCTCGTCATACGACGATGGAATCGCCCTCTCCCTGCACAAGAAGGAGGAGGAGTCCGTGGTCGGCGGTTCCCTGGACGGGCAGGAGCAGGAGATGCTTCCCAAGCTCCTGGAGTCGCTCCCCCTCGCCGAATGCAAGGCCGACAGCCCCCTGCCGCTCGATTCCACCGTGAACCCGGTCTGGCAGGACAGGATCCGTTCGTTCGCCGAGCTTGTCGTGAACAAGGTCTACGGCGTGAAGGGCCAGTCCATCACCCGGCAGGGCTGGCTCAAGATAAAGGCGAAGTTCGCCCCCTATCTGGAATGGTACGCCTCCCGCCCGGAAAACTCCGCCGCCTCCCTGAGCATGGAGCGGGTCGGGGAAATCCTTGGGTCCGAGGCGGAGTCCGTGATAGGGAAGCTGCTCGACGAGGAGGAGTCGGTTCCGCCGATCGCGCTCGCGACCCTGGAGCTCAAGAAGATGATCCTGTACCGGAGGGACTTCGTGCGGCTCCTGCGCAACTACGTCTCCTTCGAGGACTTTTACGACCCAAACAGGCCCGCCGTGTTCCAGTGCGGCACCCTGTACATAGACGGCCGTTCGTGCAGCCTCTGCTTCCGCGTGACGGACGCGGTCAAGCACGCCACCATGTCGCCCCTTTCCCAGTGCTACCTCATGTACTGCGACTGCGTGCGCAAGGAGACCGGCGAGAAGATGCAGATCGCGGCCCTGCTCAGCGCGGGGAGCAACGACAACATACTGGTGGGCAGGAACGGGCTGTTCTACGACCAGGAGGGCAGGGACTGGGATGCCACGGTGACGAAGATCGTGGAGAACCCCATCAGCATCCGCGAGGCGTTCTGGAGCCCCTACAAGAAGCTTGCCCGCATGATACAGGAGCGGGTCGCCAAGTCCGCGGCGAACGCGGAAGGCAAGGTCTCGGACAGGATGGCCGCTTCGGTGGAGAATCCCAAGGACGCGGCGGCGGGGGCGACCAGCGCGGTCGCAGGCAGCAGGAAGACCGACGTGGGTACGGTGGCCGCCATAAGCGTCGCCTTCACCGGAATAGCCACGGTCGTGGGCGGCCTCCTGCAGGCCTTCCTGGGCCTGGGCCTGTGGATTCCGCTCGGGATACTCGGCATCATACTCGCCATCTCCTTCCCGTCCATGTTCATCGCCTGGTTCAAGCTCAGGCAGCGGAACATAGCCCCGATACTCGACGCGTCGGGCTGGGCGGTCAACGGCAACGTGCGGATAAACATACCCCTGGGGGCGACGTTGACGGCACTTCCCGTGCGGCCTGAAGGTTCCCGGCTTGACAGCTACGACCCCTTCCGGCAGAAGAAGTTCCCCCTCAAGCGGGTCATCTTCTTTACCCTGCTGGGGGTCCTGCTGCTTGCCGCCGTCATCGGCATCCTGCTGAGTTCCGGCGGGCTCAGGGGCCTGCTCGCATGGGGGCATGATGCCGTCATCTATGTGCTCGGCAAGTTCTCCCTTGCCCGGTAAATTGTGGGGAAGGTACGATATGAGAGAGCATTGGCTTGACAACATACGGTGGATGACGGTGGTCGTCGTGGTCATCTACCACGTGATATATATGTACAACGGCGAGGGAATCCAGGGCGTCGTCGGTAAGATTACGGACCAGGACGTGCAGTATCAGGACATGATACAGTACATCGTATACCCCTGGATGATGATGCTCCTGTTCATGGTGTCGGGAATCAGCTCCCGGCTCTATCTGGAGCGGCATACCCATAAGGAGTTCATCAGGAGCAGGACACGGAAGCTGCTGGTCCCGTCCACGATCGGACTGCTTGCCTTTCAGTTCATACAGGGCTACCTGAACGTTTCGATCGGCGGGGAGGTTTGGCAAAATCCGGAGATACCGCTTCCGGTGAAACTGGTCGTGACGGTCATGAGCGGGACGGGGGTACTCTGGTACATCCAGCTCCTCTGGCTGTTCTCCCTGCTGCTCGTCCTGGTCCGCAAGCTGGAAAAGGACCGCCTGTGGCAGGTCTGCGGCCGGGTGGGGCTGCCGGTCCTCATCGCCCTGCTGCTGCCGGTCTATGGCGCGGCGCAGGTCCTGAACACGCCCATCGTCGTCGTCTACCGCTTCGGGCTCTATTTCTTTGTGTTCCTGCTCGGCTACTTCGTGCTGTCCCATGACGAGCCGGTGGAATGTCTGAAGAATTGGTTCCCGCTCTTCCTTGCCGCCGCGATGGCGCTCGGGGTGGGCTTCTGCTTCCGCTATTTCGGCGAGAACTATGCGATCAGTCCGGCCAACCGCTCGCCGCTTTTCGTGGCCTACGGCTATACCGCCAGCCTTGCGATCATGGGCGGCATGGCGAAATACGGCGACGTCAGCGGCTCCTTCTCCCGCTGGATGAACGCGCGGAGCTGGGGACTGTATGTGTTCCATTACCTGGGGATTTCCCTGGTCGGCCTCTACATCGGAAAGCCGGGACTCCTTCCTCCCGTGGTGACCTACATCCTGAGCCTGCTGGCGGGATTTGCCGCGGGCTATGGCCTGAACGCAATCATTTCGCGCCTGCCCTTCTTCCGCTGGGCCGTCCTGGGCCTGGGGCGGAAGAAAGCGGACCAGCACTAGAACAGGCGGGCCCATGCGTCAGGGGCGGCCTGCCCCGGACGCTGCCGCCGCTTGGTCTATCGCGGCGGCCGAGTGCCTGTCGCGGCGCGGCCCGGTCCGCCGTATGTGCTTACAGCTGCTTCAAATCCACCTGCTTGACTTCCCAGCGGCTGCCGGAGCGGGCCACGGTGATCCAGGCGTAATAGCCGTCGGCGAGGGAGCCGGGGTTGACCACGGTCGTGTCCCCGATCTTGTCCACGGCGGTGCTCTCATGGATGTGTCCCGTGACGACGGCGAGCGGCCGGTAGTCCTCGATGAACTTCCGCAGGAGCGGGCTGCCCACGTGTGCCCCGCTCGTCACCATGTCGCATTTTGTGTCCTTGGGCGGGTTGTGCATTATCGCGACCAGGTTGTTCCATTCCCCCGCATCCTGGCTGGTGACCATGCTGAGGTCGTCCAGCAGCTCCTCGTCCGTCCGCTCGAAGGGCGTCGTGCCGGTGAACTTGCTGCCGCCGCCGCTTCCCGTGAGGGAAAGTCCGTCGTGGCTTGAGAGCATCTTCTCAACCGAGATGTCGCGCTTTTCCAGTTCCGCCAGGAGCGACGGTTCGTCGCAGTTTCCGATGACCGCGTATATGGACTCGTGCATCGTGCAGAGCTTTTCCAGCGTGGGCAGGCCGGTGGAGATGTCGCCGAAGCGGGCGAAGTCTCCGGCGAAGAGGACGGCGTCAGCCTCCTTGAAAATTCCTTCCATCTTGTCCAGCACGTCCAGGTTTCCGTGCAGGTCGCTTATCGCTAACAGTTTCATGGTCTACTCCTTGTCTGCTTTTAGTTTGCGAGGGCCTTTTTCAGCGCCTCCATCTGTTCATGCGTTCCTATCGTGATGCGGACGAAGTCCTCGATTCCCGGCGTGGCGAAGTGGCGGATGAGTATGCCGGCCTCCTTTGCCCGCCCGTACAGCTCCGTGCCGCTCACCCCGTCCTTGCGCGCGAAGACGAAGTTGGTGGAGCTGTCCAGGACGAAATACCCCCGCTCCCGCAGGAAGGCGGTCATGGACTCGCGCTCGGCGACGACCTTCCGGGCGTTCGCGGCATAGTAGCCTGCCGCCCGGCACGAGGCGATTGCGGCGGTCTTGGCGATGAAGTCCACGGGGAAGTGGTTGAACGAGTTCTTGACGCAGAAGACGGCCTGCACCAGCTCGGGGTTGGCCACGATGTAGCCCAGCCTCATTCCCGCAAAGGAGAGGGACTTGCTGAAGGTCCGCACGACGACCAGGTTCTTGTGGTCCTTCAGCAGGGGCAGGCTGCTTTCGCCGCCGAAGTCGCAGTAGGCCTCGTCGACGACGACGACCCGACCCTTGGGGGCCGCGTCCAGGATGCGCTCCACCTCGCTCCGCTTGAGGGCGAGGCCGGTCGGCGCGTTGGGGTTGGCGAAGATGATGCTGCTGCCGCTGGCGGCCGCGTCGGAGAGCATGCGGTCGGTGTCCAGCCTCCAGTCGGGGAGCAGGGGCACCCGGTCCATCGGAATCTGGTAGTAGCCGCAGTAGACCGGGTAGAAGCTGTAGGTGTGCTCGGGGAACACCACCGGGCGGTCGGAGTCGAAGAAGCTGTAGAACACGAAGCTCAGGACCTCGTCGCTGCCGTTGCCGCAGAAAATCATGTCGGGGGTGATCTCGAAGCCCAGCGCGTCCTCCGGGGCCGGGCTGCATTGCATGCCGTCCGCAGAGCTGGCGCGGGAGAGGACTCCTCCCGTGCTGTTGAGCATGGCGGCTATCTCGCGGCGCAGCTCCGTCACGTCCGGGTCGGGGTACAGGCCCAGCCTGCCCGGTTCTGCCGAGACGGCATCCTTCACCGCCGCTATGACGCTGGGGTGCGGCGGGTAGGGGTTCTCATTCGCGTTGAGCTTTATATACACCCTGTCCGTCGGCTGTTCGCCGGGCACGTAGGGGTGCAGGCTTTCTATCCTCTTTGCAACAAATTCCAT
>CAMJAJ010000008.1 GCA_946403565.1 uncultured Treponema sp.
CCCTTCTCGAACACACCGGCGATGAGCTCCTTCGGCGGCTCCACGATGTCCGCACCGTATGCCTCCATGAGCTTCTTGCGCTCGACGGAGACGCCGTTCTGGATTCCAATCTTGAACTTGTAGCCCTTCGCCGCGGCGACGGAGGCGATGCCGATGCCCATGTTTCCGCTCGTGAATTCGACGAGCGTTGTCTTGTCCGGGCTTATCTCGCCGCGCTTTTCCGCGCTCTCGATGATCTCCAGCGCGGCGCGGTCCTTGTGGCTTCCTGCCGGGTTGAAGTACTCGAGCTTTCCGGCGACGCGTCCTTTCAGGCCGAGGGCCTTTTCCAGCCGGTGGAACTCCACGATGGGGGTATGCCCGATCAACTCAGTTATAGAACCATATATCTTCGCCATAATAATTATATCTCCTGTGTCCGAGCACCAAGGATGGTGCGTCAATTCATATCAAAAGCCATCTGACAGTTTTGCTTGCAAAACTGTCAGAGCACAAATGCCATGGAGGGCATTTGTGCGACTAGATCTTATAGTCGTCCGCCATATCCATGAGGCCGTACTCAAGCAGGATCTGCTCCAGACGCTCCTGGGTCATGGGGGTCGGAATCGTGAACATCTGGTTGTCTATGACCGCCTGCGCCAGGTTCCGGTACTCCTTCGCCTGGGCGGAATCCGGCTTGTACTCGATGACGGTCTTGCGGTTGATCTCGGCCCGCTGCACGATGTTGTCGCGGGGGACGAAATACAGGAGCTGCGTACCGAGTTCCTTTGCGAATGCGCGGAGCAGGTCCAGCTCGCGGTCAACGTTGCGGCTGTTGCAGATGATTCCGCCCAGGCGGACACCGCCTGCCTTTGCATAGCGGCTGATTCCCTTTGCGATGTTGTTCGCGGCGTAGAGGGCCATCATCTCGCCGGATGCGACGATGTAGATCTCCTTTGCCTTGCCCTCGCGGATGGGCATGGCAAATCCACCGCACACGACGTCGCCGAGGACATCATAGAACACGAAGTCCAGGTCGTCCGTATACGCGCCAAGGTTCTCCAGCATGTTTATGGAGGTGATGATTCCGCGGCCTGCGCAGCCGACTCCCGGCTCCGGTCCTCCGGACTCGACGCAGCGGGTGCCTCCAAAGCCCGTGCGCATGATGCGGTCGAGCTGCACGTCCTCGCCTTCGTCGCGTATCGTATCCAGGACGGTCTTCTGCGCAAGCCCTCCGAGCAGGAGGCGCGTTGAGTCGGCCTTGGGGTCGCAGCCGACGACCATGACCTTCTTTCCATGCTCAACAAGTCCCGCGGTCAGGTTCTGAGTCGTCGTTGACTTTCCTATTCCGCCCTTTCCGTAAATGGCAATCTGCCGTATCTCGCCCATATAGTTCTCCTTACACCTTGTTTGTTTCTATAGTAAATAAGCCCTGTACCCTGTTGTACTTCCAGACCTTCACGATTGCATCTTCAATACTGCCGGGCAGTTCCATCCCGACGATTCCGGCCGCGGTCAGCGCCTGCGCCGCACCCGCGCCGATCCTGCTCGCCACCAGGTAGCGGCAGTCGGAAAAGCGCTTCACGCTCTGTTCCATCGCGTCCTTGAGGTGGCTGCCGTCCATGCACACCGGAGTCACCTCCCGTTCCTCGCACAGGTCGTAGCCCTCGTCATCGTCCACGAAGTAGATGAAGAACTTTTCTGCCCTCCCGTAGTGCCGGTTCACGATGCTGCCGTCGGAACTTGCGACGGCGACCCGGTACCTTGCGTGTTCTCCGTCAGCCATGCGAGAAGTTCTCCTTCACGCTGCCGAAGTCCGCATACAGGAGCCGGGAGAACTCCGTCCTGCCGGGAACGCCGACCGCGTCCGCACGGCAGTGGTTGCAGTGCAGGAACAGCTCGATGTGCTTTCCGGCTGCGGCCCTCGCCGCGTGGATCTCCGCGCAGGTCGGCGCGGGCTCGTCCTTGAGCTTTGCCGTCGGTATCAGCGGGATTATGTTGTAGCGGGAAGCCCCCGCCTCCGCGACGGTGCGGGCAATCTCCTCGATATGTCCGCCGTTTATGCGGGGAACCAGGACCGTGTTCACCTTGACGGTCGTTCCCGCCGCCGCAAGCTTCCTGATCCCCTCCAGCTGGTTCTTGATGAGCAGCCTGGCTCCCTCCACGCCTGCTATCTTTTTCCCCTGCCATATCACGTAGTCGTTCAGCTGGGCCTCTATCTCCGGATCGACGGCGTTCACCGTGACCGTGAGGCTGTCTATGCCCACGGCCACAAGCTCTGCCGCCCGCTCGGCAAGGAGCAGCCCGTTCGTGCTCATGCACTTGATGAGCTGCGGGAACTCCTTGTCAATCAGCCGGAAGGTCTCCAGCGCCCTGTCGCTTGCGAGCGTGTCACCCGGCCCTGCGATGCCGCAGACCTGTATGTCCGGGCTTATCTCCAGCGCCTTGCGCACGATGGAAACGCTTTCTTCCGGTGTGATCACCTTGCCGGTTACGCCCGGGCGGTTTTCCGTCGTGTTCAGGCTCCGCTCGCAGAAGCGGCATGCTATGTTGCAGCCGGGGCAGACGGGCAGGTGAATCCTTCCCGCCTGGGCAGGGCCGCGTGCAAAGCACGGATGGTTACTTGCAATCTCCTTGAAGCTTCTTGCCATACGGCCTCCTTACCGTTTGCCACGGTACAAACTAGCAAAATACTAGGTAATATGTCCAAAATGAATGAGGCTTTCGCCCCATCCGCCTTATATGGCGGGCCTGCTTTCGACAGTCCGCTGGACGAAGTCCGCTGGGACTGTCGAAAGCGACTCGACGGCCCGCCTTAGTTGTCGCTGAACAGCGGGGTGGAAAGATACCGGTCCCCGGAATCGGGCAGCAGGGCGACAATCGTCTTGCCCTTGTTCTCGGGACGCTCCGCCAGAATCCGTGCGGCCTTGAGCGCGGCTCCGCTGGAGATTCCCACGAGGATGCCCTCGCTCTGTGCGAACAGCCTGCCTTCGGTGAACGCGTCCTCGTTTTCAATCGCGATGATCTCATCATAGATCTTGGTGTTCAGGACATCGGGAACGAAGCCCGCGCCGATTCCCTGGATCTTGTGCGCGCCGGCGACGCCCTTGGAAAGGACGGGGCTGGTGGCCGGTTCAACCGCCACGATCTTCACGTTCGGATTCTGCTCCTTCAGGTACTCGCCGACTCCGGTGATGGTTCCGCCGGTTCCGATTCCCGCGACGAAGATGTCCACCTTGCCGTCGGTCTGCTTCCAGATCTCGGGGCCCGTCGTCTTCTTGTGGATCGCAGGGTTCGCGGGGTTCACGAACTGGCCGGGGATGATGCTGCCGGGATTGGCGGCGTGGATTTCCTCAGCCTTGGCGATGGCGCCCTTCATTCCTTTCGCACCTTCCGTAAGGACGATCTCGGCTCCGTATGCCTTGAGCAGGTTGCGGCGCTCGACGCTCATCGTCTCGGGCAGGGTGAGGATGGCGTGGTAGCCCTTGGCTGCCGCGACCGCTGCAAGTCCGATTCCCGTGTTGCCCGAGGTGGGCTCGATAATCGTTGCGCCGGGCTTGAGGACGCCCCGCTCCTCCGCATCTTCAATCATCGCGAGGGCAACGCGGTCCTTCACGCTTCCCGCCGGGTTCAGATACTCAAGCTTGGCAAGGATGGTTGCGTTTGCAATCCCGGCCTTCTTCGCATATCCGTTCAGCTGCAGGAGGGGGGTACCGCCAATCAGGTCCAGCGCGCTCTGTTTAATGTCTGCCATAAGAATCTCCTCTAAATACTGTGGTGTGTATGTGGGCCTGTTTCAAAAGCCCAGACGGCACAGGGCCTGGACTCTTGAAACTGCCGTGTATGTGTGTGCCTTACTTGGCCGCCTTGAGGGCGTTGTCCAGGTCCGCGATGATGTCGTCGATGTGCTCCGTTCCGATCGAAAGGCGGATGGTGCTCTGGCTGATTCCCTGGTCGGCGAGCTCCGCGTCGTTCAGCTGCGAGTGTGTCGTCGAGGCGGGGTGGATCACGAGGCTCTTCACGTCGGCGACGTTGGCGAGCAGGGAGAAGATCTTCAGGTTGTCGATGAACTTCCAGGCCGCCTCCTTGCCGCCTTTTATCTCGAAGGTGAAGATGGACGCGCCCCCGTTGGGGAAGTACTTCTGGTACAGCGCGTGGTCGGGATGGTCGGGAAGGGAGGGGTGGTTCACCTTGGACACCTGGGGGTGCTTGCTGAGGAACTCGACGACCTTCTTGGTGTTCTCCGCGTGCCGCTCAAGCCGGAGCGAGAGGGTCTCCACGCCCTGCAGGAGCAGGAAGGCGTTGAAGGGAGAGATCGTCGCGCCCGTGTCGCGCAGCAGGATGGCGCGGATGTAGGTGACGAAGGCCGCCGGGCCCACCGCGTCATAGAAGGCTATTCCGTGGTAGCTGGGGTTGGGGGCGGCGATGTTGGGGTACTTGCCGCTCTTCTTCCAGTCGAACTTGCCGCCTTCAACGATGATTCCGCCGAGCGTGGTTCCGTGGCCGCCAAGGAACTTGGTTGCCGAGTGGACCACGATGTCCGCGCCGTGCTCGATCGGGCGGATCAGGAAGGGCGTTCCGAAGGTGTTGTCTATGACGAGCGGAAGACCGTGCTTATGGGCAATCGCCGCAATCGCATCGATGTCGGGGATGTCGCTGTTGGGGTTTCCGAGGGTCTCCAGGTAGATGGCCCTGGTGTTGTCCTTTATCGCACCCTCCACTTCGGAGAGCTTGTGCGCGTCCACGAAGGTCGTGGTGATTCCGTACTGCGGCAGCGTGTGGGCGAGCAGGTTGTAGCTTCCGCCGTAGATCGTCTTCTGGGCGACGATGTGGCCGCCGTTCGCGGCAAGGGCCTGGATGGCATAGGTGACGGCAGCCGCACCGGAGGCAAGGGCGAGGGCGGCGGAGCCACCTTCAAGGGCCGCCACGCGCTTTTCTAGGACATCCTGCGTAGAGTTGGTAAGGCGGCCGTAGATGTTCCCCGCATCGGCGAGGGAGAAGCGGTCGGCAGCGTGCTGGCTGTTGCGGAACACATAGGAAGTGGTCTGGTAAATCGGTACCGCGCGCGCATCCGTCGCGGGATCCGGGCTTTCCTGCCCGACGTGAAGCTGAAGTGTTTCGAACCTGTAATTGCTCATGGTGTCCTCCTGAATGTTTAACCTACTCGTATAATAGGTTTTATCTGATGCTTAACTTATACAGGCTTTTCCCTAGCTTGTCAATAGGTTTTGGAAATATTTTTTTAGAAAGAAACAAAAAGGCCGCGGGAGTCTGGCAGGGGCACGGGATGGCGGCGCGCGGAGGGGGGCTGCACGTCATGGACGGCACATAGACGGCACATGCAGAAACGGCTTGACACAGTTCCTTTTTTTTGCTATCTTAGAGGCGTTGTATGGCGTCTTACCCAAGTGGTAAGGGAAAGGTCTGCAAAACCTCTATGCAGCGGTTCGATTCCGCTAGACGCCTATTCCCCGACAGTTGTATTTCTCGATTTTCGTTCCGCCTGTGTCTACAGGCGGATTCGGTATTTCTTTGCGATTCCCTCCAGGCTCTTGAAGCTTATCTTCTTTCCATCGGCGGTCACGAGCGTTCCTTCGAAGCTTCCGAATATCGTATGGTACTCGGTCTTGAGCAGCAGGGTGGAGATGAGGTTGTGGTTGTCGGAGCAGGGGGTGAAGAGCAGGTCCACCATGCCCTCGGTGTCCTGGATGTTCCAGACCTTGTTCAGCCCGTGGTTGTGCGTTATGCGGACGGGGGGCAGGGGGGTGGCCCTGCCGCCGGTGAAGAGTACGTTCGCGTTGTGGGCGTAGGGGTCCACCGCGTCCTGCGAGGAGACCTCCAGCCGGAAGGACACGAGCCTGCCGTCCACCTGCCCGAATCCCGTTATGTACTCCCCCTGGCTGTGGAACTTCATGTAGTGGCGGGTCATGTCGAAGAAACAGGTCCCCTCGCTGTCTTCCATAAGCTTTGTCGTTCCGTCCTTTTCCTTCGTGGAGAGCGCGCCGTGTATGGGCATGGTCTGCATGAAGTGGAGGGAGCAGCGGCGGCTGGTGGGGGAGGGGCTGCATGCCGTCAGCGAGGCCACGTCCTCCGATTCCATCCGGGAGATGAAGGCGGCGTTCGCGACCGGGGCAATCTTGTCGCGGTCCATGTGGAACATGAAGGAGAACTTGCGGTGCTCCTTGTCCCAGCTTATGCGCGAGTAGCGGCGGCGGGAGGCGTTCATGATGAAGCCGGCATGGAGGGAGTGGGGGATGAAGCGCCTCCGGGGGCCCATGAGCGCCCGGTAGACGAAGCGCCGCTTGCTGCCCTTTTCCCAGAAGCTCAGCTCCTCGAAGCCGAACACCTTCGCATCAAAGAACTCGATGCAGCCGACGTAGTTCCCTATGTTGAAGAAATAGGAGAGGCGGCTCTTTATCCGCAGGTTGGTGATGATCGGGGGGAGGAAGTGGAAGGCCGAGTAGGGGTTCCTGACCCCGCGTATGTCCACCCGCTCCGGGATTCCTGAGAAGGTCCCGAACACGGGCTTTCCTGACTTTACGAATACCTCTGGACAAGGCTCTATCTTCCTGTCGTACACGTCTTCCCCCGGCCGCCTAGTTGCTATCGCTGTAGCCGCCCGCGTACTCGATGCAGCACATCGTGCCGTAGCCCGCATGGCTGCCTATGGCCGGACCGGCGTGGGTGTAGGGGCCGTATCCGCCCATCTCCAGGATGTTCCTCCGGTGTCCCCGGTCGGCGACCCCGTCGTCCACGAGCAGGGCCACGACGATGTCCTGGGCGGAGTAGTAGCCGTAGGCGATGTTCTCGCCCACGGTCGAGTAGGTGCAGTACTTGCTGATCCGTGCGTCCCAGTTGGACGCGTGGCCCGTGGAGCTTCCCTTGCCCTGCTCGGCTACCCACTCCTGGGCGGCCTTGTACAGGCCCTGGCCGAACGCCAGTTCACGCAGGGGAGACATCGCGTTCATCTGGCTGATGCACTCGTTCAGGGCGGTCAGATAGGTTCCTGAGGAGGAGGAGACCAGCGGCTGCAGCCGCTGCGACACGTACTCCTGCGGCTTGGTGCGCGCGTAGTTCATCTCCGTGATGACGGCCAGCTCCGCTTCTGTTGCCGTAACGTTGCCGTCACCGGCGGAACCGCCCCCGTACGTCGGGCCGCTTCCGCCGCCGGACGACGAGTTGGAGCAGGCTGCCGTGGCCAGAGCGAGCAGCAGGGCCATCACCGCAAGGAATGCGGTCGCTGTCTTTTTCATACGATCCCCCTCCCGGTCGCGTTTTTAGCGCGCGCTCAAAAGCTCTATGTCGAAGGCGATGTAGGTGTTGCCGGGAATCACGTCCCCTGCGCCCCGCTCTCCGTAGGCCTGGTCAGGCGGAAGGACGATCGTGCGCTTTTCGCCCACCTTCATGTCCTGCACCATCAGGTCGAATCCGGGGATCATCTGTCCTGCACCCGTCATGAAGTCGAGCGGGCCGCGTCCTGCCGACTGGTCAAAGACCTTGCCGTCCACCAGGTAGCCCTTGTACTCCGTGGAGACGGACTTGCCGCTTCCGCACTTGGCGCCGCTGCCTTCCTTGGTCGTCTTATAGTAGATGCCATTGGAATCCTTCTTGAATCCGGGGAAGTTCTTTTCCACCGCCGCAATCTGGGCAGCGAAGGCCTTCTCCTTCTCGGCCTGGTTCCGTGCCACGCACTCCTTGAGCCTGGCGTCCCAGTCGGCCTGGGTTGCCGTGAACGCCTTGGCCTCGGCTCCCTGCCGGTAGATCGTGATGTCGCGTATGACGTCGCCCTGCTTGATGCTGTCGACGATCTTCTGGCTGTCCTTGTCCACGACGTGGCCGAAAATCGTGTGGTTTCCGTTGAGCCATGCCGTCGGAACGTGGGTGATGAAGAACTGGCTTCCGTTGGAGTTCGTTCCCTTGCCCCGGTTGGCCATGGCGAGGACTCCCGGTCCGTCAAACCGGTACTTGCTGGAGATCTCGTCGGGGAAGCTGTAGCCCGGGCCGCCCGTTCCGTTGCCCCTGGGGTCGCCGCCCTGAATCATGAAGTTCGCGATGACGCGATGGAACTTGAGACCCTTGTAGAAGTGCTTGCCCTTGCTTGCGTCGAGCGTCCCTTCGGCGAGTCCGACGAAGTTGGTGACCGTCAGCGGCGCATCCTTATAATACAGCTCCACGAGTATGTCCCCACGGGCGGTGGAGATGTTCGCGAAGAGCCCTTCTTTTCCCTTCAAAACCTTTTCCGGATCCATAGCCTTACAGCTCCCTGTCATTAAGATTGTTGCCGCGAGAAGCAGCGTTAAAAACGACCTTCTTTTCATTTCTATAACCTCCATAAATAACCCTGTTCTGAAACTGGCTTCGCTGCCAGTGCAGCCAGTTGCAAAAGTAACCGACTTTTGCAACTGGTACAGGTTACTTCGAAATGCGATGTCCCAAATCGCGCTGTTACACCTGTTCGGAAACGCAGTGTCCGCGCTGCCTAGAACCTTCCCGTGAACCAGCCGTACACGGCGGCAAGCCTGGTGGAGAAGGACTCCTTTATCTTCTTCTCCAGGATGCCCAGCGGTGGAACGGCGGCCTCCGTCGTCAGGTAGGCCACGATGTAGTCCCCGCAGTCGGCGACGACGAAGTTCATCCTGAGCTTGCCGGGGGCGAACGCCTTTATGGGGCCCAGCTTGAGCGCGCTCTCGTTGACGAAGTTGGCCCAGATCTCATCCGTCCGCTCCTCGTAGCTCACCTTGTAGACGGTCCGCCCCAGGGAGTTGTCGTCCATCAAGGCGTACTGGGTCTTGCCGTCCGCGCTGCCTGCCGTGTTGTCGGGGCCGCGGGCCTCGCCGACCTTGGTTATCTTTCCGGTCTTCGGGTCGGTCTCGGGGATGACCGTGTAGGCCTCCTCGTAGAGGGTCGCCATCCTGCCCCGCCTGTGGCTGTAGTACTGGATGCCCTGCAGGGTAGAAAAGGAGCGCAGGATCTTGCCCGCGTAGTCGATCGTCGCAAGGTCGGGCCGGGGAAAGTCCGACTTCCGGGCCAGGTAAATCTCCTCGGCGTAGAAGTTCGGCTTCTCCATGTCCTTGGGCCAGAAGTTCAAGGCCTTCTTGGTCAGGGGCGTGTTGGGTGCAAGGCTCAGCCCCGCCCCGTCCTCCATGAAGGACAGGCGTTCGATCTTGCCGTCCTTGAGCAGCTGTGCGTATTCGTCGGCCGTCAGGATGTCCCGCGCGTTGAAGGCGTAGGACTGGGCCGCCACGGCAAGCGCCAGCAGCCCAAGGGCCGCCAGCCGCCGGAACGTTTTGCTTCTTTTCATTTCTTCACTCGCTTGTAATGGTTGCCACGGCAGGCCCGTTCCCTGCCGGATGGGCTCAGCGGACTCCGGTGTAGAGGACGCGAACCTGCTTATACAAACCATCACCCTCGCTCTTGGTTTCAACGTCGGGTATGTCGTTCAGGGTCGTGTGGATGAGCCGCCGCTCGTAGGGGTTCATCGGCTCGAGCAGGACGGAGCTGTGCCGCTGGCGCACCTTGTCGGCGGTCGTGTAGGCCAGGCGGACAAGGCTCTCCTCCCTGCGGATGCGGTAGTTCTCGGTGTCCAGTATGATCCTCATGTCCTCGCGGCCCAGGTGGCCGGCGTAGACGTTGGCGAGCAGCTGCATGGCGTCCAGGTTCTTGCCCTTGCGTCCAATCAGTATGGAGGAGGACTCGCTGGTGAGCTTGATTCCGATCTTCTTATCCTCGCGGAACATCACCTCTACGGAGACGGTGTAGCCCATCTTTTCAATCATCGTCTTGGTGAAGTCCAGGAGCTTCTCCTCGAACTCGTTCTGGGGCATGGGGTTGGCGACCAGGCTGGGGTTCCGTGCCCGCTCGGTCGTGTTGGGGACCTTGCCTTCGAACTCGCCGGCGACATGCTCCTCGCTGTCCACCGGGTGGACGCGGATGCGCACGAATCCCTTCTTGAAGAGCGTGCCCTTCTGGGACTCCAGGATCTCTACATCAAACTGGTCCCGTTCCAGTCCCAGCTCTTCGGCGGCCTTCTCGATGGCCTCCTTCTCGTTCTTTCCTTCGTACTCGTAAACCATATATCTTACCTCGCGGTTAAAAATTTCTCTGCCGGGTGTCAGCGACTGGCGGCCGGATGGCTGCCGGGTGCCAGCGACTGGCGGCGGCCCTGGTGACTGTCGGCCGGGCGACTAGCGGCGGCCCTTCTTTTTCTTCCTGCCCCCCATCGCCTTGTCTATGGCGCGGGGCTTGCTGGCTTCCAGTTCCTGCCGCTTCTTGGCGGTGATCTTGTTGATGATGACCTGCTGGCCGATCTGCAGGATGTTGCTGACCGTCCAGTAGAGCAGGAGTCCCGACGGGACATTGTAGAAGAGGAAGAAGAACATCAGCGGCATTCCGTACATCATGAACTTCATGGAGCCCTGGTTGGCCCCGGCCGCGTTGCCGTACTGGGTGATCACTCCGTTCAGCAGCTGGCTTCCCGTATAGATGAAGGGAAGCAGGCGGAAGGTGTTCATCGTGAACTGGGAGATGAAGGGAATCTGCTGTTCCCAGCTGAAGAGGCTGTCGCCTACGGAGAGGTCGTCGATCCAGCCGTGGATGAAGCTTGCCCCGCGGAACTCGAAGTGGTTGTTGAACACGTTGTAGAGGGCGAAGAGCACCATCATCTGCAGGACCATCGGGAGGCAGCCGGAGGCGGGGTTGTAGCCGGCCTCCTTGTAGAGCTTGCTCATCGCGGCCTGCTGCTGCTGCGGGTCATCCTTGTATTTCTCCTGGATTTCCTTCATCTTGGGCTGCAGCCCCTGCATCTTGATTGAACCAAGCGCGGTGGACTTGTTGAGCGGGAAGAGGACTATCTTGAGGAATATCGTCAGTATGATGATGGCGACGCCCCAGTTGCCCACCAGCCGGTAGATGGTCCGGAGGCACCACTTGAGCGCGACCTCGATGATGGACAGGAAGCCCGAGGTCTGGAGGGCCTGGTTGAAGCGGGTGTTGACCAGCTTCCAGCCGTTGGAGTCCGCGTTGTTGTACTTAATCAGCTCGTTCTCGCTGCGGGGGCCGACGTAGATGTAGTAGTCGTCGGTCGTGTTGCCGCTTATCTCGTTGCGGGTCAGGAAGACCTGCGAGTTCTCGTATCCCGCCACCTGCTGGGCGGAGCAGCGTATGGCGGCGGACATGGTTGCGTTGTCCGCGGGCTTGACGAGCACCGTGAAGTACTTGCCGGCCGTTCCCGCCCACTCCCAGGGCTTTTCATAGGAGCGGTCGGAGAAGGCCTTCTTGGCCTTCTTGCGGCCGTCCCAGGAGACGAACTGCCTGACTTCGTAGCGGTTGCTCTTCTTGTCGTAGTGGGGGCCGATCTGCGGGGATGTCCTGAGCGTGTAGGCCGCCCCTCCCAGGTTCAGCGAGGCCGGGGTTCCGTCCATGCCGTTCACCGTGATGGACAGGCGGAAGGCGTAGTCGTCGGGCGTGAAGCTGTAGAGCTTGCCCAGGCGGAACTTGTGCTCGGTGCCCGTGTCGTCCTTCACCGAAAAGACCCGGTAGAAGCCGATCGTGTAGTCGTCAATCCGCTTGACGTTGAACACGCCGTCTATCGTCGGCATGTTGGAGTCGCCAAATGAAAGGGAGAAGGCTCGGTTGGAGCTGGTCACGTTGTCCACCATCTCCACGCCCTCTCCCGTGTCCTTGTCCAGGTGCTCGATGAGCTTGTAGCTGACGATGTCGCCGCCCCTGTTGGTCAGCAGCACCTTTGCGCGGTTGGTCGTGATGGTGAACTCTTCCACGGGAACGCTGGCGGAGGGGTTGGCCTCTGAATCCGAGGCGAACGAGGTCAGGGCCGGCGTCTCGGAAATCAGGGCGGAAAGCTCCTGCGTCTCCTCTGCCTTTGCTTCCTGGGCTTCCAGTTCCGCGGCCTGCTGGGCCTGGTAGGCGGCTTCCCGCTTGGGGGCCATGTAGTATGCGTCAAAGAAGAAGTATCCGAACAGGACCACTCCGCTCAGGACGATGGCCAATATTGTATTCTTATCCATAAATAGCAGTTTCCTTCTGTTTCCCGGCGGCAGGGCCGGGCTGTTCTTGCGCTGGCGCGTCCTGCGTCTGGGGAGCCCGGTCGGGGCCTGCCGGTGGAACCGGGTCCCAGCCCCCCTCGTGCCAGGGGTTGCAGCGCATGATTCGGCGGGCGGCGAGGTACAGTCCTTTGACCGGGCCGTGTTTCTCCAACGCCTCCACCGCGTAACGGGAGCATGACGGCGTGTAGCGGCAGACGTTCCCCAGCATGGGGGAAAGCGTCAGCTGGTACAGCCGTATGGGGGCAATCAGCATGGCCGTGGCAATGCCTCGGGCGGCGTTCCTGCCCTTCAGTCCTTCATGAGTCCCGCTTTCCTGCATAATGTCTTCAGCTGTCCGCACCGCGAGTGGAACGAGTCGTTTCCGGGGTAGACGAGCAGCAGCAGGTCATAGCCGGTGTTCAGGTGCGACTTGTAGAATCGGTAGGCCTCCCGGCTGCAGCGCTTGGACCTGTTCCTGTCCACCGCGCGGCCGTAGCCCCG
>CAMJAJ010000009.1 GCA_946403565.1 uncultured Treponema sp.
TTATTCTACGGCATTCCCGCCGTTTTGGCAAGGCAGGAGGATTTTTGCTATTTGAACAGCTCGTCCAGCGTCAGTACGTTTGAGAACACGGAGGCGTATTCGTTTTTCTTCAGCCCCATAGTGGTAATCAGGACATTCCTGACTGCCTTCTTCCTGGGCACGAGGCCTTCCAGCGCAGTGCGCCGTTCCATCATCGTCATGTAATAGCCCTTGTCGACCGTGAAGCTGTCGCCGTAGAACTTAATCTCGCACAGGTTCACGATGTTGTCGTCACGGTCGATTATCATGTCCACCTGCATACCCCTGCTTTCGCCATCTCCCTTTATGGACCAGCTGGACTGCGTGGTGTAAACGCCGGTAATACCAAGGGCATCCTTTATCTGCTTGATATGGCCGAAGCAGATGTTCTCGAACGCGAAGCCCCGCCAGCTGGATATCGCCGGGGACCTGCCGCCGCTCTTCCAAAAGTCCTGGCTCAGCCTCTCGCTGTTCTTGACGAAGTGTATGTAAAAAATGCAGAAGGGGTCGGCCAGCCTGTATCTCGCCATCTTCCGTCCCTCGCCGAACGGATAATACTTTTCCACGAATCCGCTCTCAATCAACGCGCCGAGGTTCTTTGTCAGAAGACCGCCTTCGGATTTCTTCAGGCCCTCCGCTATCTCGTTACGGTAAAAGCCCGCGTTCTTCTTCGAGACGAACTCGATTATCTCTTTCATCTGCTCAGGGTTGGAGAACACGGAGGCGAACAGCCGGTCATATTCGCCCTTCAGCTTCGCGTCAGTTCCGAAAAACAGCCCGTCGATGTTCTGCTCCAGGCTCAGCGTCCCCTTTACATAGCCCAGGTAATATGGTATGCCGCCCAGGCACATGGCGCATTGGACGACATCATACCTTGAGAGGATGACGTTCCTGCTGAGGAAATACTCCTCGCATTCCTTCAGCGTGAACGGCGAGAGCTTTATCTCGTAAGTCACCCGGCCATAGAGTCCGCCGTGATTGTTGACGAGCTTGTCGAGGACCCATGAGCTTGCGCTGCCGCATACGACGACCATCAGGTTTTTCCTGCAGCAGCCCCAGGTGTTCCAGAACCCCTCGAACGCCGTCATAAAGCCCGACTTGGGGGTGTCCAGCCATGGCAGTTCGTCAAAGAAGACAAGCTGCCTGGAGCCGTCGTCCATCTCCATAAGCAGCTTTTCGAGCATGAAGAAAGCCTCAAGCCAGTCCGCCGGGCAGCGGGACTTCTTCATTCCGTGCAGCAGCAGCGAATGGTAAAAATGGTTCAGCTGCTTTTTTGAGGACATTGCCTCATCGTCCGCCGGGGACAGGCCCGCGTGCCGGAAGGTCATCCTGTCCGCGAACAGCTCGTTTACAAGGAAGGTCTTGCCGACCCGCCTCCGTCCATATATCGCGACAAGCTCGGCCTTGCCGCTGTCATAGAGGTCGTTCAGCTCCTTTGTCTCTTTCGTCCTGCCTGTCATGCCACCATTCCCTGCCCGTCATGTTACCACGACATGCCGCCATAATCAAGCGAAAAGTGCGGATTTTTGCGATTTTCGCCTCGTTATAAGCAGGTTTTGGGCGTATAACAAGGCGAAAAACTGGTTTTCCCCTTGAACCAGTTGCAGATGGTCTGGACGTATGGAATCTATGACAGGCTGCGGTTCGCGGGCAGAGCCCCCCGCCGCCTCATCAGTGACCTGATATTCGTCATGTATTCCATATTAGTCTTGATACTCCCTCATCTGGTAAGCCCGCAGGCTTGCATCATTCATCTTTCCAACTAAGTCATCAAAGTCCTTTTCTTTGATTCCGTAATTCTCGAGATTGGACGCCATCACGAGCCTCTCGACAGCTTCAGTGCTCGGGTATAAACCGCACGCAGCCACAGCCATAACATGGCATGTTGCAGGCAGCTTTTCCTTGCTTCCCTTATACTTCCAGCCGTTATCAAAGGGCAGCTTTTCGACCCCGCTATAGCTGATCATCATCGGCTTATCGGTGCCATAAGAGTTGGGAATCTTGATGAGGGCAAGGTACTCGCCGCAGTCTACGCTGTCAACATCCGTCGTCCAAACCAAAGGTACAATATGCTTCATAACAGTACGTCCTCCACGTTACATTTCATATTATACGGACGGGAACGAAATGTCCAGAAAAAAACTGGCAGTCAATCGTCTCCTGCCGCCTGCTACAGGCCGGAGTTGCCTCAGAGGTAACGGCTCAGGAGCAAACGCCCGACCAGCTGCACCGTCAGCGCGCACAGCCATGCAATCGCGCACTGCCAGATTACCAGTCCGGCCGCCCATTTTGCGCCCAGCTCCCGCTTCACCGAGGCGACCGCGGCGACGCAGGGGGTGTACAGCAGGCTGAACACAAGGAGGCTTGCCGCGCTGAGCTGGCTCATCATTGTGGCGACACCGCCCGAGAACAGGATGCCCAGTGTGGAGACGACGCTTTCCTTCGCTATGAACCCGCTGACCAGTGCGACGGAGATCTGCCAGTCGCCGAGTCCGACAGGCTTCATAATCGGCGAGATAAGGCGGGCGACTCCGGCGAGCATACTTTCCCCGGCATCGTCCACAAGCTGCATCCGCCAGTTGAAGGATTTCAGGAACCATACGACAATCGTCGCGATGAAGATCACCGTGAACGCCCTCTGCAGAAAGTCCTTTGCCTTTTCCCACAGCAGCTGCGCGGTGTTGCGCAGACCGGGCATCCTGTAGTTGGGCAGCTCCATCACAAATGGAACGGCCTCGCCCTTGAAAAGCGTCCCCTTGTACAGGAGGGCAACGAGGATACCCATGATGATTCCAAGAAAATACAGTCCCGTCATAATCAGGGCCCCGTGACTGGGGAAGAATGCGCTTACAAAGAACGCATAAATCGGCAGCTTTGCCGTACAGCTCATGAAAGGGGTGAGGAGTATGGTCATCTTCCTGTCCCTTTCACTCGGCAGTGTCCGCGTGGACATGACCGCAGGAACCGAGCAGCCGAATCCGATAAGAAGGGGGACGATGCTCCGACCGGAAAGGCCTATCTTGCGCAGCAGCTTGTCCATGAAGAATGCGACGCGGGCGATGTAGCCCGAGTCCTCGAGCATCGAAAGGAAGAAGAAGAGGGTCACGATGACCGGCAGGAAAGACAGGACGCTCCCGACCCCGGTGAAGATGCCGTCGATTATAAGCCCGTGCAGGACCTCGTTGACCCCGGCGGCTGCGAGGGCGGCATCGCATACCCCCGTCATCCAGTCAATACCTGCCTCCAGCAGCCCCTGCAGCCAGGCTCCGATCACGTTGAAGGTGAGATAAAAGACGACGGCCATGATGGCGATGAAGCTTGGTATTGCGGTCCACTTTCCGGTCAGAACCCGGTCTATCCTCTGGCTCCGCTCCCGCTCCCTGCTCGCATGGCTTTTCTTCACACAGGCACCGCATATACGGTGGATGAAGCTGAACCGCATGTCCGCGATGGCCGCGCTGCGGTCCAGGCCGCGCTCCTTCTCCATCTGCATGATGATGTGCTCGAGCATCTCTTTCTCGTTGGTGTCCAGCTCCAGCTTGTGGAGGATCCGCTTGTCGTCCTCCAGAAGTTTTGTCGCCGCAAAGCGCACCGGAACCCCTGATTTCTCTGCATGGTCCTCAATCATGTGAATCGTTCCGTGCAGGGCTCGGTGGACTGCACCTCCGTTGTCGTCCTTGCCGCAGAAATCCTGCCGGAGAGGACGCTCCTGGAATTTCGCCACATGCACCGCATGGGAGACAAGCTCTTCGATTCCCTGCCCCTTCTTTGCGGAGATAGGGACGACGGGTACCCCCAGAATTTCCTCCATCCTGTTCACATCTACGGCACCGCCGTTTGCCGTGAGCTCGTCCATCATGTTCAGGGCGATCACAAGCGGAATGTCCAGCTCCAGGAGCTGCATCGTGAGATAAAGATTCCGCTCCATGTTGGTCGCGTCCACGATGTTTATTATCGCATGGGGCTTCTCGTTCAGTACGAAGTCGCGCGAGATGAGCTCCTCGCTTGTGTACGGGGACATCGAGTAGATCCCGGGCAGGTCCGTGATCAGCGTGTCGGCGTGACCCTTGATTGCGCCGGACTTGCGGTCGACGGTTACTCCGGGGAAGTTCCCCACGTGCTGGTTGGAGCCGGTGAGCTTGTTGAACAGGGTTGTCTTGCCGCAGTTCTGGTTCCCGACAAGGGCGAACGTCAGGGTCGTGCCGCCGGGGAGAGGATTCTCCTCCTTTTTGTTGTGGAACTTTCCGCCCTCGCCAAGTCCGGGGTGCATTGTCGCCGCCGCGTTTTCAAGGGCTGGCGGACGCTGAGTGTCCTCCGGGGCGGCCTCCGTCACCTCGATCTTCTCCGCATCCGCCACACGGAGCGTCAGCTCGTATCCGTGCAGGCGGAACTCCATAGGGTCACCAAGCGGGGCGTATTTTATGAGCGTGATTTCGGCCCCCGGGATTATCCCCATGTCCAAAAAATGCTGCCTGAGCTCTCCGTTCCCGCCGAGTTTCGCAACCCGGACAGTCTCACCGATCTTTATCTCATGCAAATTCATAATACACCTTCCAGCCAGACTTCCTGCCCATGATAGCACACGTCCGCCTCTTTTACAATGTCCCTCCTGCGGCCCATGCTGACTCATCGGCAGGGCTTCCCCAAGGGGGCACAATCCCGCCGTTTGCCCTTGAAAATTCCCGGCCAGCACCGTATAGTACTACGCGAAAAAGCGTGCTCAGAAGAAGATGAACAAAAAAACGGAGAGCTATGATTCTGTCATAGGCTTGAAGGACAAAAATGAAATGGACTGATGAGAAGGGGGGCCTGCATGCCCCCCTTATTTTATCTCTCGTGGAACTAATTCAACATGACTACGATAACGAGACGTGGCGGGCGGGCATAACCGGTACACTTGCTCTGGAGCATGTCTGCCGATACTCCTGTAAGCACGGAGTTTTCTTTACAGAAAGGGGAACGAATACAGCAAAGGATAGGGATACACATATTGGCATGATTGGGTGTGCATACAGCCCTGTAGAGGGCAAACAATCTAGCTAGATTGTTCCATCCCCCTAGGTAGAATGTTCAGGTAATCTAATTGGAGTATGTGTTACATCTAGATAGGAAAAACGTGTGCACGGCAAGATAAAAGATGAACGGCATCGGACAGAAGCGCTTTTATTTCGCCGCCGTAATGCAGATAGTATAGCACATTTTGGCGGTTTTGGCAAGTATTCGTCCCTTTCAGGAACCGCCTGTCAGTTCACCTTCCAGTACCCGGTCTTGTTGGAACCGACCCTTTGGATTTTCCCTGTTTCCACAAGCTTAGCCAAAGCCCTGGTCACAGTTGCCCGGGACATACCTATTTTTTCCGCAATCTTCTCCTTTGATAAAGCAGGATAATCCCTTATGACGGCAAGCACCTCATTTATCGGCTCATTTATCGGCTCATTTATCGGCTCATTTATCGGCTCAGCCTCTTTATCTGCCTCTTTTACCGGCTTACCCGCCCTGAACAGCATCATTATGTCGTTGCTGTGGACGGTATACTCGGGAGAGGGAATCCCATACGTCTTGCAGAGCGTGCAAATTTTTTCAATGCCGCGTCCCCAGCTTTCGATGAATCCAGCTGGTTTGAGAGCTTCAGGTCACTCTCGCTCATGCGTCCGCTACGGACGGCCTCCCGATGGAAAATGTCAAAGCTCTCCTTGTCCGAAAGGAACTCCACTATAGGCCGCCTTTACTTCCCTATCGCCTCGCAGAGCTTTCTGGCTGCCCGCAGGTGGGTGACGGGGCCGGGGTGCTGGCGGGAGCCGTGCTCGTCCTCGGACTCCAGCGACTGGGGGTCCAGCCGGATGAATGTGGCCGCCTTGTCGCCGCTTTCCCTGAGATAATCGTCGAAGCCCGCCTGGATGACGTCGCCCTGGTCAAAGGAGCACATGCCATACACCCAGATGATACGGGCGGAGGGATTATGCCGCCGGAGCTTTTTCATAAAGCCGGATACCCCCTCCCTGAGCAGGTCCAGGTCGGTCAGCTTCCACATCGTGCCGTCCGCCTGCTGCTTGGGCGGGTTGGTCCGGTAGGCCCCGCTGTCGTTGGTCCCCAGGTTCACGACGACGACATCCGCCTTCCACGAGGAGAAGTCCCAGGGCTTCTGCGCCCCAAGCGCCTCGTTCTTGCTACCCTTGGCAAGGCCGCAGACGGCCTCGTAGTAGCTTGGCATGGCGCAGTCCCTGTCGTTGTCCCAGGAGCAGACCACGCCCCAGCCGCTCTGCGAGAGGAAGTGGAAGTCCGCCCCCAGCATGTCTGCCGTCGTGAGCGCGTAGCCTGAGCGGACGGACATCCACGCGGGGATCCAGTCCATCTCGCCCGGCGCACCGGCAAGACCTTCCCCGGTCGTCAGGCTGTCGCCGACGAACTCGATGTTCAGCTTCTTCTTTTCGACAGGGAGGAAGACATCGTCTTTCCCCAGTGCGGATTTCGCCGTAGCCGTAATGGAGCGCAGTATGAGGGAATGGTCCTCGTCCCCGCTCATCGCCTGAGACTCTTTGAGCAGGCGGATCGTGTAAGGGGCCGCCGTCTCCAGCGTGCGGAAGAGGCAGTAGCTATGCCTCCCCTTCTCCACCATGAAGCGGGAGATGAAGGCCCCGTTGACCCAGACGGAGACCCAGGGCTCCAACGTGGAGAAGTCCGCCTCCAGTTCCGCCCGGATCTCGCAGGCAGCCGTCCTCGCCTCAATGCCGCTCGCCGTCCAGAACATGACGAGCGAGCCGTCAAGCAGGGGGCTGCGCCCCAGGATATGGAGGTTCTTCAGCTCGCCCGGCTTGTATGTGTATGTCGATAAAGATTCGTTACTCATAGGGAAATACTAACCCCGCCATGGGAAAAAATCAACCGGGCGGAGGCCGTCCGGGGGCAGCTGGACGAGACGGCGGGAGTGGAGGGACTCCGGACGGGGCCCCCCATAGGCAGCCGGGCGTCCTGGCAGGACCCAGAGGCCCCGCGCGTCGTCCGCCCAAAAGTTCGCCCGTCCGTCTGGACTTTTGAAACCGCCTCTGCTACAATGGCCGAACGGGGGTAAGCATGAGGCAGTTCGTTTCAGACAGCGGCCTAGACGGCGACGGCTGCATCAGGGTGGGCGGTGAAAAGTTCCACTACCTAAGCTCCGTCCTCCGGCTCGTGCCGGGCGACATGCTCTACGTCCGCCTCCCCTCAGGCCAGCTGCAGCAGATGACCGTGGCCCGCGTTGACGGCACGGCACGGCAGATCCTCCTCTCGCAGGCGGGACAGGCCCCGGAAGACGGTTCCGTACGGGCAGCCCCGCTGGAAGAAGCCGGCAGCCTGAGGTTCCACCTGTTCCAGCTGGTCCCCAAGCCCCCCAAGATGGACCTCATCATACGGCAGGCCGCCGAATGTGGGGTGTCCCGCATCATCCCCGTCGCAGGGGAATTCTGCCAGAAGGGGAACGTCGAAAGCGCGGTGAAGAAATCCGCCCCCGGCGACGGACGCTGGCAGAAGGTCATCACGGAGGCCCTGGAACAGAGCGGCAGTCCCGTGCAGACGGAGGTGCTCCCCTGTACCGCGTTCGCCCAGGCGCTTGCCCTCTGGCAATCGGGGGAACTGGGGGGCGGGCCTTCCGCCCCGGACGGACAGGGTTCCGGAAGGATGGCCTTCGTCCTCTACGAGCGCTCGGTCAAGGACGGGGGGACGCTCCCGGTGCACAGGGCCGTCGCCCAGGCCGCGGCCCAGCTTGCCCGGACAGGCCAGCCCGGCACAGGCACCGGGGATACCGCCCAGGCAGCGGCCGCCCTTAAATCCACCGCCAAAAATGCCGATATAGCGGTTATGGTGGGGGCGGAAGGCGGAATTTCCCCGTCCGAGCTGGCACAGGCAAAGGAGGCCGGCTTCATCCCCGTGCACCTGGAAACAAACATACTGCGCTGCGAAACGGCGGCCCTGTACGGGCTGGCGGTCATTCAGGACGCAGTCGTGGAGTCGGATATATGGAAATTGAAAGAATAGACCTGCTGGGAGTGCCCGTGGACGTCTGCCGCCCGTCGGATTTCGAGGATGCCATCGTCTCCATCATGGAGCGGGAGGGGCCCAAGCAGATTGTATTCCTGTCCATCTGGGACCTGCTCTGGGCAAGGGGCAAGAGCGGCTTCGCAAAGGCCGTCAAGCAGGCCGACCTCATTCTGCCGACATCCAAAAGCATACTCAGCGGCGCCAAGTTCCTGGGCCTGACGGTGCCCACGCGCTGGAACCCCTTTGAAACCCTCGTGAACATAATGACCATGCTGGAGAACCGCTACAAGTCGGTCTACCTGCTGGGCGGCCACAAGAAGACCCTGCTCGCCGCGGAGCGGAACGTCCGCATGACATTCAAGAGCCTGCAGGTCGTGGGCCGCTACGTCGGCTACTACCCCAAGGCCGAGGACGCTGCCGTCACCGAGGCGGTGCGGAAGGCCTCCCCATCCCTCGTGATAATGAGCGACGGACTCAAGGACAAGTTCTGCTGGTTCCACAACAGGCGGGACATCTTCAGCACGAGCATGTTCCTCTACTACCCCGACGCAATCTCCATCTTCAGCGAGCGAAAGGCCCACGTAAAGAAGGAGACGTTCGACAGGGGGCTGGAATTCTTCCCGGAGGCGCTGCGGTCACCCCTCAAGTTCTTCCTGGTCATCCCCTTCATCCACTACAAGCTGCTGCTCCTCTGGCACCGCATTTTCGACTAGCCCCCATGCACGGCAGGCAGTTCGGCAGGTAAATCATGGACGTGTATCTTTTCAGCTCATCGGCATTCGTCATCCGCCGCTGCCAGATTGCACTGGCGGGCGGCAGCATTTCGGCAAGCAGTACGGCACCGAACGCCGCCATTTCAGCAGGCGGCATTGCACGACGCGGGGGCCAGGACCGCTGCCAGATCGCACTGGCAGGAAGCATCACACTGCGGGTGCAGAAGGACAAGACCATTGCGTCCGCAATCGCCGCCGCCGCACACGCAGCATGTATCATCGTGGACTATGAGGAGTTCAGTGACGAGGACCTGGAGCTGCTGCTCCGTTCCAACGGACGGTGCAGGGTCATCCTCCTGATGGATGTGGATGAAATGGAAAGCCGCGCAAGGGACTACCGGGGCAGGGCACAATGCCTGAACATCTTTTTCCTGGAAGGACTTGCGGAAAGCATCCTGCCGGAGCAGGGGCCTTCCAGCCACGAAGCGGCAGAGCACGCCCGTCCGCAGTACGCAGGTCAGGCATATCACCCGGAAGGGCTGGAACGGATGCACCCGGACCAGCCGTACCAGTCAGACAGGACGGACGACCTGGCGTGCTGCGCCGGATTCCCCGCCGATTCCGGCATCCCCGACACTACCACTGAATCCAGCACGCTCGAAACCCCAGGACAACTCGCCACCCCCGGCGTGCTTTTCGTCGGAGGAGCGAGCGACCCCCTGTCCAGTTACAAGCGCAGGACCTTCCTGGACCGGATAGCGGCCATAGCGCAGACGAAGGCGGACATCCTGCTCATCGGCGAAAGCGGGGCAGGCAAGTCGTGGCTTGCGGAAAAGATATACCGGGAATCCGGCCGCCAGGGAAACTTCCTGAGCGAGAGCCTTGCGAACATTTCCCCGTCGCTGTTCGAAAGCGAGCTGTTTGGAACCGTGGCAGGCGCCTACACCGACGCGGTGACCAAGATGGGGCTTCTGGAGGCGGTGGGCAACGGAACCCTGTTCCTGGACGAGATAGCGGAACTGCCGCTGCAGCTCCAGCCCAAGCTTTTTTCCGCGCTGGACAGGCGGACCTTCCGGAAAGTGGGCAGCCTCAAGGAGCAGCCCTTCCAAGGCCGGCTCATCTTCGCCACCAACAGGGACCTGGACGAGGCAGTGCGGGAAGGAAGTTTCCGGGAGGAGCTGTACAACCGGATCAGCATGGTGACCATCCGCGTTCCTCCGCTGCGGGAGCACCCCCACGACATACCGGCCCTTGCCGCGCGGTTCGCGGCGGACGAAGGGAAGTCGCTGTCCAAGGGCGCGCTGGAAAAGCTGGAGCACTACCGCTACCCCGGCAACATCAGGGAACTCAAGCACATCGTCTACCGGTCCTGCCTCCTGAGCAGGAGGGGCACCCTAGAAGCCGACGACATAAGCTTTGCCCGCGCCCTGTAGTTCCACTTCCAAAAGTCCTTCCACCTTCAAAAGTCCTTCTGGACTTTTGAAGGTGGGTCTGTTAGACTGTCCATGATGGAAAGCAGTTATTTTGAAGGAAAGAAGGCCCTCGTCATAGGCGGGACAGGGGGGCTTGGAAAGGAGTGCGCCTCCCTCCTGCTCAAGTCCGGTGCCAGGATAATCATCACGGGGCGCAGCCTCCCGGGAAACGGAGAGGCCCAGAATCAGCCGACCGAACAGCCCGGATTCATCCCATGCGACTTCGAGCGGGACGGCATTTCCGCCCTGGAGCAGGGCAGCCTGGGCAGGGCCATCCGGGATGCGGACATACTGGTCGTGGCATACGGCCCCTTCGTACGCAAGAAACTCCAGGACACCACGTCGCAAGACTGGGCCAGGCTGGCCCTCTTTGACTATGCGCTACCCGGCCTTGCGGTGAGCCTGTCCCTGCCGGGCATGATGCAGCGGGGCGGCGGGTCCATCCTGCTCTTCGGCGGAACGCGGAGCGAAAGCATCCTGCCCCGCTCGCTGACCGCAGCCTACCACGGGGCCAAGACCGGCCTCTCCGTCATCGTCCGCTCCGTCGCCAAGAACTACGCCGCCAAGGGAATCAGGTGCAACGCAATCCTGCCCGGCTCCGTCTCCAGCTCGTCCCCGCAGAACGCGCCGACAGGTTCGGAAGGCTTCGTGGTCAGCCCGTACGACGTGGCCCAGGCAGCCCTCTCGCTGCTCGCCAACCCCGCGATGAACGGCGTCCTGCTCAACGTGGACAAGGGCTGGCAGCCGTAGGGGGCTCATCCAAGCAGATCGCCGAGCGTGACCTCACTCCCCTTCCCCGACCTTGTAGACCTTGATGGGCTGTTCCTTGCCCCGGATGTGCGCGTCGTCCACGAAGGAGAGGCGGGGGCCGCCAGAAATCAGCCCGCTAGAAGTCAGCCCGCCCGCCGCAGGGGATTGCCCGCCAGAATCCGCCCCGCCGGAGGTCAGCTGACTGACCGTGCTCTCCGAGACGAGGATGTCCGTGCCGTAGTCCTTGCAGAGCGACTCGATGCGGCTGGCCGTGTTCACGGTGTCGCCGATTATCGTGTACTCCATCCGCTCCCTGCTGCCGATCGTCCCGGCGAATACGCTCCCCGTGTGTATCCCGATTCCGAAGCGGACGGGCGGCTTGCCTTCCGCCGCATACTGCCTGTTCAGCTCCGCGAGGGCAGCCCGCATCTCCACGGCGGCGGCGAACGCGTCCTCCGCATGCTTCTCCGACGGGACGGGTGCGCCAAAGATCGCCATGATTGCGTCCCCGATGTATTTGTTGATTACGCCGTTATTGCGCGCAATGCATGCACCCAGGGCCGAAAAGTATCCGTTCAGGAACTGGACGACCTCTTCCGCAGTCAGCTTCTCGCTCATCGCGGTGAAGTTCCTGATGTCGCAGAAAAGCACCGTCACTTCCCGGCTTTCCCCGCGCAGGGAGACGCTGCCCCTGGTCAGGTAGTCGCGGACCTTGGGATCCACGACCTTGCCGAAGGTGTCGCGAAGGAATTCCTTCTCCGCGAGGGATGCCGTCATCTTGTTGAAGCCGTTCGCCAGAAATCCCATCTCATCGTTGGAGACATACTGCACCCCCTGCGTGTAGTCCCCCTGCTCCACCCTGCCGACGGCGGCGGACAGCAGCTTGAGCGGCTTCCGTATCAGGCGCAGGAGGATGGCCATGATGGCCATGGAAAGCGTTATCGGAAGGAGCGGGTGAATCAGGATGCTGAGGGAGATGGTGTTCGTCGTGTAAAAGTCCTTGCCGATAAAGTAATAGGTCATCTCGAATATCGGGTAGATGCAGACCGCGAGGAAGACCATCAGGAAGAGGAAGCGCAGGGAGGGTTTTTCCGTTCCCTTTACCGAGAAGATGTTCCCGTCGGGGAACATGCGGGGCAGGACCGCGACCCGGTTAAAAATCTCAAGCGCAAGGTAGGTGAGCGTTATGCTCGGTATGGCGGTGATGACCGTGGCAAGGGGGAAGATGATAAGGATGGCGGCAAAATTGCGGCCCTCCGCCAGCTGCGCGTACAGGGCGATTCCATATTGGAGGCAGAAGTTGAAGACCCAGCCGAGCAGCACGAGCAGGGCGGAGGCGATGGGGGTATTTATGATCCGCCGGTTGGTGGTATCCCCCGCCCTGCCCATGAGCAGCGGCAGGGTATACACGATCATGCAGATGCCCGGGATCCCAAAGCCCCCCAAAAAGGCAAGCTCGTTCAGCCAGGTCTCCTCAAGATAGCACAG
>CAMJAJ010000010.1 GCA_946403565.1 uncultured Treponema sp.
GGACCGGAACAAGATCCTCCTCGTTTCGGGGGACGGGAACGTCATAGAGCCTGAGAACGATGTCATCGCGATTGGCTCGGGAGGCAACTACGCCTATTCCGCCGCCCTGGCCTACATGGAGACCAGCGACCTGTCGGCAAAGGAGATAGCGGAGCGGTCCGTCAGGATTGCCGGCAAGATCTGCGTGTACACGAACGAGAACATAACGGTCGAGGCCCTGGAGTAGGAAGGCCGCCGCCTTGCCGGAGGCATGCCCGGTTTGAGGGATGAGGCAGTTTACTTGCATAGAGAGGAGTTTTGTTGTGGAAGAGGAGAATGTGGAGAAGAAGGACGGCCTCGCCTGTCCCGACGGGCTTACCCCGTCACAGATCGTGGAACGGCTTGACAGCTATATCATCGGGCAGAACAAGGCCAAGCGCTTTGTGGCGGTGGCCCTCCGCAACAGGCAGCGGCGGATCAAGCTTCCCGAGGACATCCGGGAGGAGGTTGCCCCCAAGAACATCCTCATGATAGGGCCGACCGGGGTGGGTAAGACCGAGATAGCCCGCCGGCTGGCCAAGCTCTGCGGAGCGCCCTTCCTCAAGATAGAGGCGACCAAGTACACGGAGGTCGGCTACGTGGGGCGCGACGTGGAGAGCATGGTCCGCGACCTCATGGCCGTCGGCTACAACATGGTCAAGGCCGAGATGCAGGAGACCCTGCGGGAGAAGGCCGGACCCATGGTGGAGGAGCAGCTCCTGGACCTGCTCCTTCCGGGGAGCGCGGCAAAGAAGGATGGGCCGGATGCGGAGAAGAAGAAGGCCAACGTCAGCATACTGGGCAACATCTTCGGCAGCAGGGATACCCCCGTCTCCGGCGGCGTGATTCAGATAAAGGTCCCCAAGAAGGGGGAGGATGCCGCCGAGCAGGAGGAGGGCGGCCAGCCGGCTTCCGAGGGGAATGCCCAGGCGGCCGGGGCTGCTTCCGACAGCGGCGAGATGGCCGCTACCCGCGAGAAATTCCGCCAGATGCTCCGTGACGGCAGGCTGGAGGACCGCATGATAGACGTCACCGTCCACCAGCAGCCCCGGATAAGCGGCATGGAGGTCTTTGGCTCAGGCTCCATGGAGGACCTGGAGTCCAGCATAAACGGCCTGCAGGAGATGCTTGCCGGCGGCAGGAACAGGCGCAAGACGATGAGCGTCCGCGAGGCCCGGCAGGTCCTGATGGCAGAGACCTTGGAGAGCCTGACCGACCGCGACAAGGTCGCCGACGAGGCGAAGCAGCGCGTGGAGCAGTCCGGGATAATCTTCATAGACGAGATAGACAAGATCGCGACAAAGGGCGGCGAGGGCAACCGGCAGGACGTGAGCCGCGAGGGCGTGCAGCGCGACATCCTCCCCATCGTGGAGGGAAGCGACGTGAACACCAAGTGGGGCGTGGTCAACACCACCCACATACTCTTCATCGGGGCCGGGGCATTCAGCGTCTCCGCACCGAGCGACCTCATACCGGAGCTGCAGGGACGCTTCCCCCTGCGCGTGGAGCTTGATGCCCTCAGGAAGGAGGACTTCAAGCGCATCCTGACGGAGCCCAAGAACGCCCTAATCAAGCAGTACGAGGCCCTGCTGGGAACGGAGGGGGTCACGCTCAGGTTCACTGACGAGGCGATCGACCGGATGGCCTTCATTGCGGAGGACGTGAACTCGCATGCCGAGAACATCGGGGCGCGCCGCCTGCACACGATAATGGAGACCGTGCTGGAGGACCTGAGTTTCGAGGCCGACACCCACCGGGGCGAGACCATCACGATAGACGAGGCCTTCGTGAACGACAAGCTCAAGGGGATCATGCAGAACCAGGACCTGGAGCGGTACATCCTGTAGGCCGTGCCGCTGTGGCGCGGGGATTGTGCCGGGGCCGGTGTAGTGCTGTTGGGGCATTCCCGGTGCCGTGCCGCTGTGGCGGGTCGGTGTCGTGCCGGGGGGCTACCGGTCTGCCAGCCCCCCGATTTCCTTCCATATTATATCCGACAGTTCAGCCACGCTGTTCCGGGCGTCCAGCTGGACGACCTTCATCCCGGCCTCCTGCCGGGACAGCTTCTCTATGGCCGCCCGGTAGCCTTCGACGACCTGCCTGAGGAAGGGCTCCTCCTCGTAGATTTCCTTCGTCTGCCTGCCTTTGATCCGCTCCAGCGAGCTGGCCGGGTCTATGTCGAAGTAGAAGAGGAGCTGGGGGAGGGGGAATCCGGCGTTCAGGGCGTAGGGCAGCCCGTCCGGGCAGGAGATGCCCTGGTAGGCCAGGCTGGAGAAGAGATAGCGGTCGCTGACCACCGTCTTTCCGGCCGCGCATGCGTTCCGTATGCCGCTCTCAAGCTCCCGTTCCCTGCATTTCAATGCCCCATAGAGGTGCTCGTTCCGGTCGGCGGCGAAGAGGTATGCCGCCGTGGAGTTTTCAATCCGCACCTCGCCTTTCAGCATGCGGCGGAGGAACCTGCCTGTCTCCCCGGAGGTCGGTTCCGCCGTGAACAGGAAGTCCTCCGTTCCGGGGCGTTTCTTGAGCTGCTCTATCTGCGTGGAGGTCCCTGCCCCGTCTATGCCTTCAAAAACGATGAATTTGCGTAAAACCATGAAACCCTTCTATCTTTTATACCTTTATATTTAAGTAGCATTGGGAGCGTCGTTCGCCCCGTCCGTCGAAGCCTGCGGTTTTCCGTAGGCGCGGATACAAGTAAACACTGGAGAAATGAAAAAGTCAAGGTTCATAAAGACGGCTGTCGCCCTATTTGCCTTCCTCTTGATCCTCCTGGCCAGCCTCTATTTCCTTAGGCCTGCATACCGGGAAATAGACGGCAGGATGAGGCAGGCGGAGAGCCGTTTCCTTGCCGACTTCTCCGAGAGCACGGGCCTGGGCCTGTCCTATGATTCCATATCCCCCTCCATACTGTCAGGCATAACCATACGCAACATCCGCGTCTATGACTTCAAGACGGGAGAGGACATCCTGACCATACAGAAGGCCGTGTTCCGCTACAGCCTCTGGAGGCTCCTCCTCCGCGATTTTGACCATGCGTTCTCGGTCCTGTCCGTTTCTGACATAAAGGGCGACCTTTCCAAGTCCAAGATAGATGCCGTCCGCAAGAGCCTTGCCGAGAGCAGGGAGCGCAAACGGAAGGTGAAGGAGCGCGTCCTTGGAGAGTCCGGTGCGGACACCGTGCCGGGCGGAGAAACGCCGCCGGGAGAGGACAGCTTACCGGACGGGGAGGCCGCCGCGGTGGAGGCAGATTCCGCCGGGGAAGGCGTCGCCGTCGAGATCGACGCAGGGGAGTTCCTGAGCAGCGAGCAGAAGGCCTTCGTGAACACCGTGCTGTCGTCTCTTCCTGCCAGGCTCCTCTTCAAGGATGTGGACATAAGCTACTCCACCAAGGGGAAGCGGCTGAACTTCAAGCTGGGAAAGCTTGCCCTGAACAAGAAGGGCGACCGGAACGTCAAGGCCACGGCCGACTCCGGTTTCGTGCTGGTCCAGCTGCCGGGCGGCTCCACCGCGGCGGCCCGCTTCAACCTGAACGGCAACGTGGTTCCCGGCTTCTCCGGGTCGTCCGCGATCCTGACGCTGTCGCCCTACCTTGCGGCCGACTACACCCTGCACAAGACCCAGTTCCTGGTCCGCTACGCAGGCTCCTCCATCGTGGCCCGCTCCACCCAGCGGCTCCTGCCCTACAGCCTGGCCGTCGAATACGACATCTCGGAAAAGAAGGTGCAGGCGGACGTGGACCTGAACGGGGTCGGCATCCTGTCGCTGGTGAAGGTCCCCATCAAGAGCCCCAAGGTCAAGGAGCTTGCGGACAGCCCCCTGACGGTGAAGGCCAGCGCGAGCGTGGACCTGCGGACGCGGAGCTACTCCTGGTCCGGGGAGGGAAGCTTCAACCTGCCCCAGGGCCTGCTCAAGTCTGAAGAGGCCGTCTCCTTCAAGGCCTCGGGCAATGAGCGCCTTCTGACGGTGGACTCCCTTTCCGTCTCCGGCAGGGCCCTGCGGGCACGGCTGTCGGGCCGGCTGGACCTCGTGAGCAAGGTGCCGGACTGTACCCTCCTGCTGGATTCCTTCCTGCTCCCCAACGGGAATTCCCTTGCCTTCACGGCCACCGTGCGGGCGGACGGACGGACCGTCCATGCGCTTATCCCGCGGCTGAACACCGGGGATGTCTCCTTCTCCGCCATCTCCGCCGTCGTCAGGCTTGACGACGGCTGTGCGCCCTTCTCGCTTTCCCTTTCCAACGACTCCCATCCGGAGGCCGGAAGCTCCTCCGTCTCCGGCAAAGGCATATTCTACTGGTCGGGCGGGCGCAAGCTCACCGCCGGCCTGACCCTGGACGGCCTTTTCGCCGACACCGTGGCCCGTGCCGCCTCCTTCTTCCTGGATGGCGAAAAGGCCGGCAAGCTGGACCGCTACATGGACCGCCTGTCCACGGTCGTGGCGGACGGGGAGCTTTCATTTTCGACGGACTTCAAGGCGGTGAGCTACGACATGACCTCGTTCTCGGTGCGGGACGTGAGTACGGACGGCAGGCAGCTCTCCCTGTCGCTTTCGGGGGACCGGAGCTCCCTGGACGTCAAGCGGCTGGTCCTGGACTGGGGACCGGTCCACCTGAAGGCGGAGGCCGACGCCCTCCTGTCCCTGGAGGACAAGGAGGTCAACTTCAACACGTCGATGGACCTGAACGGGATCCTCTACGCCTTCACCGGCTCCTTTGCCAAGGGGCGCTGGTTCAATATGACCGGCTCCTACGGCATTGACATCGTCGCGAACCTGGAGTCCGGGGCGGCAGGCTCCGCGAAGATTCTTTCGTTCCCGATTTCCTTCAAGAACAACGAGTTCGCCATATCGCTCGACGGGGATTTCAACGTGAAGTCCCTGCAGGATTTCATCGTCAACATAAAGTCCCTCCAGCTGGCGCAGAAGCAGGGCAAGCTGAACCGCTCCCCCAAGCTGTCCCTGACGGGCAAGCTGGACCCGATGGGCTTCATCATAGACTCCATTTCCTACGCGGACATAAACTCCTCCAACGGGGGGAAGGGCTACATACTCTGGAACATCCATGACGGCATCTTGGACTCGGCGACCCTGTCCATCGGGATGGCGAACGAGTTCTCGCGGGAGACCATAACCATCGCGGGCGACTTCACGAACCCCCTGCACGCCCGCCTGACCAAGGACGTCCTGCTGCACGACTGCTATTTCTCGATCCTCAGCGACATACGGGCCTTCCCCCTGATGCGCTTCATCCCCAACCAGTATGCCGACGACACCTTCAACGGGTCCATCGTCGCGAGCGGGACGGTGGAGAACCCCTACGTTTCCGTCAAGCTGGAGAACTTCTCGCTCCAGCTGGGGACCAAGCCGGTCATCGTGAACGGGACCGCGGAGCTGCTGGAAGGCGACCTGTTCGTTCCTGACCTGGACATCGTCTGGGGCGGCATGCGGCTGTCCGGCTTTTCGACCGACCTGGACCTCACAACCTTCAACGGCGAGGCCTCCGGCGAGTTCTCCATGCGTGTCATGGGCAGCCACTACATCAAGCTGCCCCTCAGCCTGAGCGTGCGGAACGCGGACGAGGAGCAGGTGCGGCACAGCCTCCTGGAGAAGTTCATCCCCTCCAAATTCGTGGTGGACGTGGACTCGTCGGTCAGCTGCGAGGGAATCATCAACGGCTCCATCCCGCTCAAGGCCCAGGTGAACCGGGAGGGCCGGGACATACGCTTTGCCACCGACAGGAACCTCGGGGTGACTGGCAGCTTCCTGACGGAGACGGGGACCCTGAGCGTGAAGGTGAGCGACGACAAGCCTCTGCACGGCCGGGCGGACGGGACCATCAAGCATTCCCAGATAGACCTGACCATAAAGGACATAAAGGGGGACTTCTCCCGCCTGCACGATATGTTCAGCACCGGCTCGTTCGGCCTGTACGGGGGGCTCGCCTCCGGTTACGTGACCATCCGGGGCATGACCAGCGACCCCAGCCTTGACGGGACCCTGCTGCTCAGGGGCCTGGACGTGGGCGTCCCCGCCGTGACCGAGGACCGCCTGAAGGCGAAGAACATGCTGGTCACCCTCTTTGGCCAGCGCATCGAGGTCCCCACCTGCAGGGTCATGGCCGGGGCGACCAGGATGGACCTGTCGGCCCTGCTCCGCAAGGAGCGCTGGGGCGTGGCCTCCGTCGACGTGTCCGTCAAGACCGTGGAGGAGGACCGGCTTGCCGTCAAGATGGCCATCCCGCGGACGGACCTGAAGGGACGGGTGGCGCTGGACGCGACCATGCACTATGAGGATTCCACCCTCAGGACCGACATAAACGGTTCCATCGAGCAGGGGGAGGTCAGCATCGTGACCATGCTGACGAACATCCGGCCCATCGGCACCCTGGTCTCGCTCTCCGGCGGCACGGTCAGGGCGGCCAAGGAGGACGACGGCAAGCCGAGCCTGTGGGAGTCGCTCACCAGGAAGAACGACGTCATCATAAACGTGCATGCGACCGTCGGCCGCAAGGTGGACCTGGTAATCAACCCCCTGATCCAGGCCATGGTGAACCCGGGGACCAAATTCGAGTTCTCGCTCGACACCTCCCAGTCCTCCTGGAGCATGAAGAGCGATGTCGGGCTGCGCGGCGGACATCTGACCTACCTGAGCCGGAACTTCTACCTCAGGGAGGGCCAAGTGACGCTGAACGAGAACGAGAAGTCGTTCAACCCCCTCATAACGGCGCGGGCCGAAACGAAGGAGCGGGACAGCGACGGCGTCGTCGTCACCCTGATCCTGGAGGCCGTCAAGCAGAGCTTCTCCGGCTTCTCCCCCCATGTCTACTCCAATCCTCCCCGTTCCGAGGCCCAGATCATGGCCATGCTGGGCCAGGTGGTCGCGGCGGACTCCGACAATCCCGGCAGCTTCCTGCTTTCGGGGCTGGACTATGGAATCCAGTTCACGGTCTTTAAAAAGATGGAAAACGCATTGCGTGATTTGCTGAATTTTGATATATTCTCTGTACGTATGAACCTCCTGCAGAACACCCTCAACTACGGGCTTTCTACGGCAAGAAGTTCTTATAACGGAGCTTTTAACACTTATAGCAATCCGTTGGGTAACTTTTTGGACAATGCGAGTGTTTATATGGGAAAGTACTTCGGCGACTCGATTTATGCCGATGCCCTGCTGCAGTTTACGTATGATGAGTATTCTGAGATGGCGGGGTCCGGAGTGCTTGGGAGCGGAATAGTCTTCCGCCCTGAGATAGGTATCGAGCTGGAGGCTCCGTTCGCCAACATACGATGGAACTTTGCTCCTGACCTTGAACCCCTGAGGTATGGAAACGTGCCGGATATCGTGGCTGGAAATTCCATAACCTTGTCATGGAGATTTACGTTTTAAGAATGAGGACTTTTATGCATATAAAAAGGCTGCTGACCGTTTTCCTTTTTGCGCTCGTGGCGGGTCTTTCCCTCCTGTCGGCACAGGAATCGGACGACTGGTACTACGGCAAGCCTATCCGCGATATAAAGTTCAAGGGCCTTGACAATGTAAACGAAAGCGACCTCCGGGGCATAACGGAGCGTTTCCTGGGAGAGGCCTTCGATGATGAAATCTTTGCGGACCTCATAAACAGGCTTTTCGCCATAGACTACTTCGAGGATATAGAGCCGAGCGCGGTTCCCGTGGACAAGAACTACCAGGCGGTGCGGATTGTCGTCACGGTCGTCGAGAAGCCGGTCGTGCAGAAGGTCCGCTTCCTCGGGACCTACAAGGTCAAGTCCGACAACCTGGAGAAGGAGATCTCCACGAAGGACAAGGCCGTCTTCGATAAATCCAAGCTGGATGCCGATGTGACGGCCATCCGCAACTACTACTATTCGAAGGGCTACAGCGAGGTGGAGGTGTCGGTTTCCACCGAGAAGGGGAGCGACGGCATCATCGTCACCTTCGACGTAAACGAAGGAAGCCAGGTCGTCGTCAGGGACATCGCCTTCACTGGAAACCGTATGGTCTCGGCGCGGACCCTGCGGAGCAAGCTCACCTCCAAGCGTTCCAGCCTGATAAACCGCAACGGCTTCAGCGACGCCGCGATTGAGCAGGACAAGAAGGCGATAATGCAGTATTACGCCGAGAACGGCTACATCGACGTTTCCGTCATTAACGTGGAGCAGACGTCCGAGTTCAACGGGAAAAAGAACCGGCAGGAGATAACGCTGACCTTCAATATCGAGGAAGGCTCCCAGTACACCTTCAGCGGCCTGACGATTTCGGGAAACCAGATCTTCAAGACCGAGGAGCTTGCCAGCCTGGTCAGGCTCAAGCCCGGCGACGTGTTCAACGTCACCAAGCTCCAGGAGGGCATGTCCGAAATCCAGAGCAAGTACACGGACTCCGGCTATTGGTCCAACCAGTACCAGCCCCAGGTGGACAGGAACCCCGATGCAAAGACGGTCGGCTACACCCTCTACATCATGGAGGGGGAGCGGAGCCACATCGAGAGCATCACCATCGAGGGAAACAACCGGACCAAGGACGAGGTGATCCTGCGCGAGCTGCCCATGCAGGTAGGCGACGTCTTCTCCAACGAGAAGGTGACCACGGGACTCCGCAGCCTGTACAACCTCCAGTACTTCTCCAGCATCGTTCCTGAGGTTTCGCCCGGTTCCGAGGAGGACCTCGTGAACCTGAACATAAAGGTCGCCGAGCAGAGCACCCGCTCGATCCAGTTCGGAATGACCTTCAGCGGCTCCTCGTCCGCGGATGAGTTCCCCATCTCGCTGTCGCTCGGACTGTCGGATTCCAACCTGTTCGGGCAGGGAAAGGCGGCCAGCCTGTCCGCCTCGATCGCGACCAACACGCAGTCCGTCTCGGCGAGTTACGGCGTTCCCTACCTGTTCGGCAAGCCCATCTCCAACACGGTGTCCTTGAGCTACAGCCGGGCCAAGATATACACGCCCAGGAACATTTTCCTGCCGGACGGAAGCATAGACAACCTGACCAACACCTTTGACTTCATCCAGCATAAGATCGCGCTGTCGGACTCCATAGCCAGACGCTGGCAGCGGAGATGGGGCGACTTCACCATCGCGGGCGGCGGCTCCATATCCCTCATGACGAACATCTATGACGGGGACGTCTACATCCCGACCTTCTCTTCGGTCGAGGAATACCACAACCGCTGGAACCCGCGCAACTCCGTGTACGGCCAGGTCTCCTTGGACGGACGCGACTTTTACTTCAACCCCAGCAAGGGCTGGTTCGGAAGCCAGCGCCTGACCTGGATTGGACTCTTCCCGAAGGGCCTCGTGTCCGAGGACTTCGGAGAGTCTGAGTTCATCCTCCGTTCCACGACGACCGGGGAAGCCTATTTCCAGCTGGTGAACAAGCCGATTACGGATAAGTTCGCCCTCCAGCTCATACTCGCGGGTATCAGCCAGTTCACTCTGCAGCGGGCCTTCTTCGGAAGCGCGATATCCTCCATGAACAAGCTGTCCCTGGACGGAATGGTCTTTGGACGCGGATGGGAGATATCCGACAAGACCGAGGGTCAGGGTGACCTTTTGTGGAACAGCTCGCTTGAGCTGCGCTATCCGGTCTTCAAGAATGCCCTCTCCGTGGACCTCTTCTTCGATGCCTCCATGGTCAAGGACACCTCCCGCGGAAATCTGGACGTGAGCGACACGAGCAACTGGTTCTTCAGCTTCGGTCCCGGAGTGCGCGTCCTCATGCAGCAGCTGCCTATCCGCGTGTATATGGCCAACAACTTCACGGTGAACGACGGCTTCAATTGGCGCAAGGCCAACGGCGACATCGCGGACAGCTTCCTGTCAGGCTGGCACTTCGTCCTGTCGTTCTCTTCACCGAACAGATAAGGCCGGCAGGATAGTTCGAATACTTCGACAGATAGAATGGATAGGTCAGATAGGAGGTTTTGTATGTACCGTACACCATATTCTCGCATGATTCGCGGAGGGCTCCTTGCCTGCGTCCTGCTCTTTCTGTCGCAGGCTGCCTTTTCCCAGCAGATCACCCGCTTCGCCGTCATAGACACGGCGAGGGTCTACCAGGCCTATTTCCGCAACTCCTCCCTCGTCAGGAACTATGAGAACATGCAGGGTGACTATCAGAACGTGATAGACAGCCTGACAAAAGAGCTCGAGATACTGCACGACAAGAAGCTTGAGTACGAGCGCAACGGGGATTCCGCCTCCGCGGCCCGCACCGCCGAGGAGATTTCCCAGAAGACCGAGTACATCAAGGAATATGCGTCCGCGAGGAATGCGGAGCTGGAGACGCTCAAGGCGTCCCTTGAGAACAACGACGAGTTCTATGAGAACCTTTACGCGACGATAGAGCGGATTGCCGAAAGCGGCGGCTACAGCGTCGTCATGAGCCTGCAGCAGGCCAATGCAATCATCTGGTACAGCCCTTCGGTGGACATCACTGACGACGTCATAAAGCAGCTGGGGCTGTGATTTCCCATGGCTGAGGAGACACCGCTTTTCCAGCAGTACCAGAGCCTGAAGGCCCAGCACCCGGGAGAGATTCTTTTTTTCCGCCTGGGCGACTTTTACGAGATGTTTGACGAACAGGCGGAGGAGGTCTCCAAGCTCCTCAACCTGACCCTCACGCACCGGGGCGACCACCCGATGTGCGGCATTCCCTACCATGCCTATAAGATCTACTTAGGACGCCTGCTCAGACGGGGCAAGAAGGTGACCATCGCCGAGCAAATCGGCCCCATCGCCCCGCACGGCCAGCTGACGGAACGGAAGGTCGTGGAGACGATAACCCCCGGCACCGTCGTCGACAGCGAGTACCTGGACGGCGGGGCCAACAACTTCCTGGCCTCCTTCTACGTCTCCAAGAAAGGGGCGGCCTTCGCCTATCTGGACGTGACCACCGGGGAATTCAGGGCCACGGACTTCACCCTCAAGGAAATGGAGGAGGGCTTCCAGAAGGAGCTGGGCCGAAGCCGCCCGCGGGAGCTGCTTCTGCCCGAGTCCACACGGAACCTGGACTTCATGGGCAGGACCCTCGCCGAGTTCAGCGCCATGGCCGTGTCCTTTTACCCCGACTGGCACTTCAACGCGGGCCAGTGCTACGAGCGCCTGCTCAAGCACTTCAAGACCAGCTCCCTGTCCGCCTTCTCCCTGACCGAGGACTCTCCCGAGGTGCCGCCCGCGGGCTTCCTCCTGGACTACATGGAGAAGGCGACCAACGCGCTCTCCCCGCATGTCGAAGGCATCACGGTCTACCGGGACAGCGACTTCGTGGTCATAGACGATTCCTCCCGGAAGAACCTGGAGATAACGGAGAACCTGCGGGACGGGACCTCCGACTTTTCCCTGCTGGAGTGCCTGAACTACACCAAGACCTCCATGGGCATGCGGATGCTGCGCCGTTTCCTGATGTTCCCCCTCAAGGACGTGGAACAGATCCGGGCCCGGCAGGAGCATGTGGCCCTCTTCGTGAACGACCTGGTCCTGCAGCGGAACTTCCGGACGCAGATGGACGGCATCCTCGATATCGAACGCTTTGCGGGCCGGATCGCGATGGACCGGGCGCATGCCAAGGACCTGAAGGCGCTGGAACGCAGTCTGCGGCTCTGGCTGAACGCGCAGGAACTGCTCGGCAACCTGAACTTCGCCTCCCTCCTGCCGGACACGGCCCGAGACATAGCCGACCGGATAGAGAAGGCCATCGTGGAGGACCCTTCGACCGTCTTCACCGAGGGCCGGATGATACGGCCCGGCTGGTCCGAGGAGCTTGACCACTGGACGGAGATGCGCGACAACTTCAACAAGGTGCTGGAGGAGTATGCCGAGGAGGAGCGGCAGGCCACCGGAATCCAGAGCCTCCGCATACGGAGCACGGGCAGCCTGGGCTACTACATCGAGGTGACCCGGGCCAAGCTGTCCCTGGTCCCTGACTATTTCATAAAGAAGCGGACGCTTGTGAACGTGGACCGCTTTACGACGCCCCGGCTCAAGGAGCTGGAGGTGAAGCTGACCGAGTCGGGGGAGCGCGTGCTCCAGCTGGAGCACGACCTCTTCGTCGAGTTCCGCTCCTCGCTCAAGCAGTACATCGGCTACCTCAGGCAGATGGCGGGGGAGATTGCCTATGCGGACTGCGTCTCCGCACTTGCCGAGGCTGCCGTGAAGAACTCCTGGGCCTGCCCTGAGGTGGACGGA